>JBPOJK010000026.1:0-19774 GCA_052033675.1 Pseudomonadota bacterium | reverse complement strand
TCGGCAACTAGCCAACCAGCTTGATCATCGGCAAAAGGAGAACCTATTCCTAATACCAGTACTTTCATTTACTTGCGCGTAACATTTAACGTCAAGAAATGCGCCGAACATGAAATACATGGATCATAGTTACGAATAACCATTTCGGCATGCAATTGAATTTCATGATCCGGACGATCCAAACCAAATTTCTCCAGTGCCACCCTCAAATCAGCTTCCATACATGGTAAATTTTGTGAAGTTGGGGCAGAAATTCGAATTTTGGTAGCTAATCCATTTGCATCAGTTGACATCCAATCAATTTGCATACCACGAGGCGCTTCTACAGCATTCCACGCTTCGCCGGCTGCAAATTTTACTGGAGCAGAAGGGGTTTCGGTATAAGAATAAGCCTCACACAATTGCAAAGCTCGTTCAATAGCCCAATAACCTTCAACCGCCCGCGCAATGATTGAGTGGAACATATTATTACTTGGAAATTTAACTCCAGTCGCATTAGCCAAATCTTGAATATGTTTCGGCAAACGATCAAAATTAAGATTAAGTCGTGATAATGGACCCAACAAAATTGGTTCATCATTAAGCGTTGTTGCGTGCAGCGCTGTTGATTGTGGAGCATGGAATTCTTTGAAGTGATTACCATACTCGCTTACCGAAAACTCTTCACCTGCTGACGTAACAATATGATCTGCAAGCACCGGATACTCTGTCGGGTGACGTAAACTTACTTGTAAAAAGGGAATAGTAACATCAGGGAATTTCAAGGTTGAAACAAATTCAAGCGCGCCTTTGGCGTCTTCCAACGCGGCTTTAAGACGTGGAATAAAGGCTTTTACCACTGATTCTTTTGGGGAATGCCAAAACCCACCAACTTTTACACCATTTGGGTTTACCGAGCGACCACCAAACAATTTCATAATATCATTACCTAAATGTTGTAACCGTACACCACGCAATACTTCATTTGGATAATCTTTTGCCATTTCTATGCCAGACTTATATCCCAAGAAATCCGGAGCAGCCAACAAATGGACATGCAAATATTGTGAATGAATCCACTGTCCTAACATCATTAATAAACGCGCGTCGTTAACCCACGTTGATTTCTCAACCTTAAAGATTTTCTCCATTGCACCGGACATACTAGTTTGATAGGCTAATGGGCAAATTCCACAAATCCGTGCCACGGCATCTATAATATCATTGGGTTCACGACCCTCAAGAAATTTTTCAAAATAACGCGGCGGCTCATAGATCCGTACGTCGCATTTAGTAATCTTGCCATTCGTAATTTCCAAATCCAGCGCGCCCTCGCCCTCTACGCGAGCCAGAATAGGCACCTCAATTTTTGTTGTTTTATCCATGAATTATTCTCCTCTAAAGCCGGCATCTTGACTATTAATAAATTGGAATTTATTAATAATTTGATGCTCCGTTAAACCCATTTCGCGCAATTTATTTTTCATTGCCGGAATATTAGCATATTTGGACGCGCCATAACAACCATAGCAACCGCGACCCAATGAAGGACACAAGGCCTCGCAACCATTTGCAACAACAGGTCCCAAACAAGGTTCACCTTTAGCAATCATTACACAAGTAATACCAGCATGTTTACATGTTACACATACCGGATCAACATTTTTCTCTGGCTCAACACCAAATAAAATTGAACGCACGGCATGCAAAATTTGACCAGTATTAATTGGACAACCAGGAATCTCAAAATCAACAGAAACATAAGCGCTAATTGGTTTAGCCGTTGTCAAATCCTGTTCAATTATAACATCGGTATGCTGCGGATAAACATCGTGTTGCCATCTAGCAAGTTCTTTGGCATCGGTAAAATTGCGCAATGACTGGATTCCGCCAGTTACAGCACAAGCCCCCATACAAATTAAATATTTAGCTTTTTCGCGAATCATTTCCAGACGGTGAATATCATGATGAGTATTAACTGAACCTTCAATAATCGCCAAATCAACTTCGGCAAACTCATCTAACGGACCAGCTTCGGCAAAATGAACTACATCAACCAAAGTCGAGAGTTCAAGTAACGAAACTGCATCATTTATCATTGCCAATTGGCAGCCATCGCAAGAACTGAATTTGTGTACTGCAACTTTAGGACGTGCTGACAAGCCTAATAATTTATCATGTGCTGACATCTTATAGTCCTTTCACTTCTAATAATTTTTCACACGCAGGATATGGATAAACTGCACCATCTTTACAAATGAATTGTGAGCCTAATTGGCAATGTCCGCAGTGACCGATAGCACATTTCATGCTCCGCTCCAAGCTGACAAATACATTTTCCGGTTTAACGCCGGCAGCAATAAAGGCTTTGGCAACACCAATCATCATTGGTTCCGGACCAACCGTCATTACCACGGTATTGGCAAAATCAATATCCATGTCAGGGATAAAATTAGTTACATAACCTTTACCCCAGGTCCATTTACCGTTATCAACCGGATCGGCAGCACTAGTTGCCATCATCACGGTAGTATTCGGTGAATTACTCCAACGGGTGTACATTTCATCATAAATCAATAAGTCTGAAGTACGAATACCATGCAAGACAAACAATTTACCGAATTCATCACGATTTTTCAAAACTTCTTCAGTGGCAGCGACTAACGGTGCATTTCCCAAACCACCGGTCACGATAACAACATTTTTGCCTTTAGCTTGTTCCATTGGCCATGCAGTACCAAACGGACCACGAATACCTAATTTATCACCGGCCTTAAGCTTCATCATACCTTTGGTAATCCGACCAACTACCTGAATAGTATGCTCAAACCGACCCGGTTGATGGTTACGGTCATTAACAATCGAAATTGCTACTTCGCCAACACCATACAAATAAATCATATTAAACTGACCCGGACGGAAAACATATTTGCTCTCAAGCGCTGGATCGGTAAATTTCATGCGAATTGTAAAAATATCATGATGTTCTTTGATAAATTCAACAACCTCTGCCTCATACGGCGTATAAGCATCATCTGTGTATAACATATTTAATCTCTCTTATTTACAAATGGCGTTAATTTCTTCAGTTACATCAATCTTAACTGGGCACCAAGTCACGCAACGTCCGCAACCCACACAACCTTTAGTGCGGAATTGATCGCGCCAAGTTGAGAATTTATGAGTTAACCATTGACGGTAACGATATTTCGGATCTTCACGATAGGTATCACCGTGGGTGTAGCTATGATCAATGCTGAAACAAGAATCCCATTCGCGGGTGTGATTGGTTTCTGTTCCCAATACATTTGGTTCATCACGCTCAGTATGACAGAAGCAAGTTGGACATACTTGAGTACAGCTACCGCAAGAATAACAACGGCTGGCAACATCATCCCATTGAGGGTGTTCCAGATTTGCCATTAATTTAGCTTCAACTTCTTTGATTGGCGGAATAGATTTAGTTTGAGATTTGGCTGCATGATCGATTTTACCCAAAGCATTTTGGGCTTGCAAGCCACTAGCCGCTACCACGTCCAATTTATCTAATAACGCCCGACCTTTGTCAGAGCCAACTTCAACCACAAAACCTTCGCCCTCAAGCTCAGTCATCGACAAATCAAAACCTTTATCTGCAATTGGAGCATCACCTAGTGATACACAGAAGCAATTTGAATGTGATTTGGTACAATTCATAGCAATCAAAAATTGATTTTCACGGCGTTTAACATAACGCACATCATTGTATGAATTTTCCATAAATACACGATCTTGAATGTCAATACCGCGTAAATCACAAGGACGTACCCCAAATACAGCAATCTTCTCAACTTCAACCACTGGCTGGAACGCTAATTTACCGGCGGCATCGCGAGTAACTTTCCAAACATTTTCTTTAGCTTTGAACAACATCGGTTTTACAGAAGTTGTCGGCAAAGTAAACCCAAAAGCGTGTTTATGCTCAGATTTAGTGACTTTATAACTGGCAGGAGCTTGTTCATCATGGAATCCCCATGGCAATTCTGCTGATTTATTTAAAGTTTCGTAACTAATTTCACCGGCATGATGTCTTGGTGCCACGCATTTATAACCATCGGCCTTTAGTGCGCTTAACATATCATCAATCCGCTGATGAGGTAAAAAATAATAGTGACTCATAAAGCCTACTCCCAACTTATTAAAAATTTGAAAAAATTTCGGCACTAACTCTTGAGGGTTACTCAAAAACCACACCTGCCACAAGTTTAATCGCAAGATTATATCAGATTTTACCGTATCATAGCGAACTAAATTCGTCAAATATAACCGACTAAATTAGTCTGTTATACTCAATAACCTCATTAATCTCAGATTATTATACATTAACAACTAGCTGGCACAAAACTTTCTCCAGCCCCATAAACAGTTGTAATTACAAATAATAGCGCACCGGATAACCGGCAAGTTCAAATTTGCCTGCCAGCTGTTGCAAAAACGCTAAATCCAGCGGGCTAACCAGTTGTCCCTCCGCCAGAGCTGGCGGGCGCGCAACTGAGTAAAGCAAAACCCCAGCAAGCTCTAGATGCAAATCATTAAGAAACTCTACAAATGCCTCAATCTCACTAACATCCGGGTTCTGTCCAGCCGTTTTAAACCAACAGCTTTGGATATAGGTTTTACACAAGCGAACAGCAACACTTAGGCGACTTGATAAATTCTCAACTGACAGCTGCACCTGATTAACCAATGCCCCACCATGCGGTGTAACCCGATCAATTTTAAACCAAACCTCGCCATTGCAACTATTTAAAATCGCTAAACCTTCTTGCACTTGTGGTTTATGTACCTGGCTACCATTGGTAATTAGTACTGTTTTCGTTTCATTGCCAATAAGATAGTTCTCACGAAGATTAGCGATTAATTGACAAACCGCCGCAAATTGCGGTGATAATGTTGGTTCCCCATTGCCTGCGATACAAATATCCTTGAAAAAGCGTAATTCTGGAGCAACATAACTCTCCATAAAATCGCCAGTTGTTATCCACTCCAGCATATAAATCAATTCGGCTTCCAATACCGCTAAATTAACATCCTCTGGCTTGCCCCGTACCAGATTCTCTACCTGACAGTAGATACAGCGCCAATTACAGCTACGATTAAGATTTAAATTTATTCCTAATGACACCCCCTCGGAACGGCGCGACACTACCGGATAAACGTAACGGCAATTAGCAAAATGCCGATCATGGTTAGCGTAATTCAAAATCTCACTCATATTAATCCTAAAAAAATCAGATGGGGTAGTTTCCCCATCTGATTTGCTTAACTTTCTTTATGTTTGGTTATCAACAAAATTGGAATATCGGTATCGTGCGCCAAATCTTCAGCAATCCCACCGGTAATAAAATGCGAAAATGAACCTAAATGGTGTGAACCAAGGATAAACAAATCGGCTCCAAAATCCTGCGCATCTTCAACTATCAAACTAGCGATATCCGAGCCATAGTTTTCGATTAATTTCACTTCCGCCTTTACACCCTCTTTATCCAAGCGCGCTTTAACTTGATCAATCAAGGTTTTACCGATATTAATTAGGGCATCCTTTAATTCTGCAACCCCGACCATTTCAATTCCAAACGTGACCTGCTCCAAATTTACCACATGACCAATCCGTAACTCACCGCCAGTGGCCTTGGCTAAATCAATGGCCTCAACTAACACCTTATCGGAAATATCAGTATTATCCAGTGGTACATAGATTTTTTTAAACATTTTAGCCTCCTTCTGTCGCGTAGACATATTATTTGCGGTATATTATATCAGAATCTGAAACCCAAAAACAGTAATTTCCTATTGCGGTGCAATAAAATTACCTTAACAAGCAACTACAGCGAGATTGGCCATCAACCAAACTCCGAGTATAGTATAATTAAGGATTATTATTATTTTCAGAATCCAATCTAATGCAGCAACAATTAAAACTAAAACCGCTTATTTCGTTACTTAGCGCCACAATCTTGCTCTTTGCCATGATGGTGTTTGTCGGGCGTGTACTCATCCCTTTCATTGCCGCGTTGATCCTTGCCTACATCTTAAATCCAATGGTTGATAAAATGGAGACTCGCCTTTCGATGCCGCGCAAGTATAGTGCGTTAATTTTCTCACTATTGGTTCTATTAATCTTTGTGGCAATTCCAGCTTATATGATTCCAGTGCTGATTAATCAGTTCAAGATTGTGATGGATAAGACACCGCAAATCATCGCAATTGTTAATACCAACATCCTAAGTAAACTTAATTTGCAATTAGGCACCCACGTATCGCTGGATTTGGAAAGTCTTAAAGCAATGGTTTTGGAACACCAGACCCAAATTACTGACAATCTGGACGCCGTCTCCAACGTTGCCAAAAACGGAATAATCTTGATTGAAATTGTGGTGTATATTATCTTGATTCCATTTGCGACTTTTTATTCGATTATCAATTGGCACAATATTCTTAAATTTTTTGATGAGTTGATCCCTCGTTCATTCACAGTGCCAATGCGGCGTTTATTTAAAGATGTAGATGTGATGTTGTCTTCTTATTTGCGTGGACAATTCTCGGTAATGTTGATTATGGCCAGCTATTATGCGGTTGGCTTAAATATTGTGTCCTTGCCATCAGGCACCGCAATTGGCATCGTTACCGGTTTGCTGGTATTTATTCCGTATTTAGGAGTCTTATCCGGATTAATGTTTGCAATGTTTATCGGTCTATCACAATTTAGTGGCGCCGGTAACCTACTTGCTATTTTCATAGTATTTGCGATTGGACATATTTTGGAAGGTGGTTTGGTAACTCCGTTTATGGTTGGCGGACGGATTGGGCTAAATCCGATTATGATAATTTTATCATTGATGGTTTTTGGCAAGCTGTTTGGACTAATTGGCGTACTATTGGCACTGCCATTATCAACCATTACCGTGGTTTTATTACGCCATGCTAAACAATACTATAAGAGCACCCAGTATTACAAAGATACAATTTAATGAGTCAGCAATTATTAGATTTATTTCGCCATGAGTGTGAATTCTCCAACTATATTGCCACCGGAAATGAAATTACCGTTGCCAATTTACAGAGCTTTTCCAGCCAGTTTAGTCACATTTATGGTGAAACATTGAGTGGTAAAACTCATCTCCTGAAAGCTTGGGTGAATCTGGCAAATCAAAAATATCATAGTGGCATTTATCTTGATGTTAAAACTGAGCCCTCGGCAGAGTACTTAACAGCACTAAACATTGATGAATATCGGTTTATCGCAGTTGATAATATCGACTGCCTACAAGAAGAACAGCAAATTGAATTATTTAACCTATTTAATCACATTAAACTTAATCAAAAAAATAATTATCTGCTGACCAGTTCGACAATTAACCTCAATTTCTCTACGCTGCGAAGTGATTTAAAGACGCGAATCCATTCCGGATTGGTATTTGCCTTAAAAAACCTCACTGAAGATGAGCTATTAAATGCCCTAACAATTTACTGCAATCGCGAAAGCATCGGCATTGGCAATAATGAATTAAAATACATGCTAACTCATTATACCCGCAATCTAGGCTTATTAATCAAGCAAATTCAGAATATTAGTCAAACTGCCACTATTGAAAAAAAGCCCATAACTACCCATTTTATCCGGCAACTAATGGCAAACCCAACATAATTATTTCGGGTCTGTTCTCTTTTGCAAAACTTAAACAACTGCCATCATAAAAATAAAGGTCTGGAACAACTCCAGACCTTTATTTTTATTCATCATCCATCATATCTTCAAATTCATCATCCATAGCCTCCAAATCAACATTTTCATGTTCAGCAAAACTGTCCAAGAAACTCTTTAATTTTTCAGCCCGGTTTGGTTGGCGCAATTTGCGAATTGCCTTCGCTTCAATTTGACGAATCCGCTCACGGGTTACATCAAACTGCCGTCCGACTTCTTCCAAAGTATGATCAGTTAGAGTATCAATCCCAAAACGCATACACAAAACCTTAGCTTCCCGCGGTGATAAAGTGCCCAGCACATCACGCACGGTCTTTTTAAGGCTATAATCAACACCATGCTCGGCAGGAATCACAGTTGATTTATCTTCGATAAAATCACCGTAACTAGCATCGTCTTCATCACCGATTGGCGCATCCATTGAAATTGAATCATAGGCAACCTGATAAATTTTCCGCACTTTTTCTTCAGAAATATCCATTCGCTCGGCTAACTCTTTAGTTAACGGCTCACCAGATTTTTCTTGTAATAAGCGCCGGTGTTCTTTACTCATTTTATTAATTGTTTCAATCATATGCACCGGAATCCGAATTGTCCGTCCCTGATCGGCAATCGCACGAGTAATTGCTTGGCGAATCCACCATGTAGCATAGGTCGAAAATTTAAAACCTTTCCGATATTGGAATTTATCAATCGCCTTAATCAAGCCGATATTACCCTCCTGAATCAAATCCAAGAAATGTAATCCGCGATTAGTGTATTTTTTGGCAATCGAAATTACCAATCGCAGGTTTGATTCCACCATATCGGTACGTGCTTTCTTCTGCTCTTTTTCGGCTCGCATCAGCTGACGGAAGAGTTTTTTGATTGTAGCAACCGAAATTTGTAAATCATCAGCGACCGCCGATATTTTACTTTGGCGCTCCTGGATGTCAAATTTTATACTATCAAAGCTTTCGGCGTATTTCTTGGCTGGAACATGAGTTTCAACCCAACTAGTTTCGTTACCGATAAATTCTTTACGGAAACGATCCTCCGGCATTTTAATTACTTCACACGCCAGATGGAAAATTTCATTTTCAAAATGTTTAATTTGCCGATGTGATTCGCGTAGCACATCACAGAAAATTTCAATTTGCTTATTGGTAAAACGAATTTTATTTAGCTGCTCAGTTAATTCAACTAAAATTTCCTCATACTGTGGTGAATTGGAAGTATAACGTTTGATAACCTTATTCTGTTTCTCAACCAGCTTATCAAATACCACAAAGAACTCAGCCGTACCGGCACGCAGTTTTTCCAATGCAATGCCCGATAAATTTTCATCTTCCTCATCATCAGAAAAATCGCTATCACTTGCAGTAGCAGCATTAGCATCATCGCCTTCATCACCAATTAACTCATCAACAAAATTTTCAAGCTTTATTTTGCCGGCTAATACATCTTGATACGTTGCCGAAATTTGATTAACGATTTTTGGACAATCTGCAATCGCTGAAATCATTGATTGAATACTTGATTCAAGCTTACGGGCAATTTCTGCTTCATCGGTTTTATCCAATAAATCATAAGTTCCGATTTCACGCATATACATCCGCACCGGATCAGTTGTCCGTCCAAATTCATTGGATGCCGCAGTACTGGTAAGAATTTTCTCGGCTTCTTCTACCGCAAACTCATCATCATTTACCGTTGCTGAAGACGTTCCGGAAATCAACAATTCCTCTTGGCTTGGTTCATATTCGAAAACTTTGATCCCAATTGTTTCAATCATCATAACAATCTGTTCAATAATTTCTGGATCAGTCACATGATCCGGCAGATTATCATTAATTTCAGCATTGGTAACGTAGCCACGCTCTTTACCTTTGCCCAATAAGTAATGCAGTTTAGTTTTTTGCTCTTCAAGCTTACGTAGTTCTTCAGCCGAAAGATTTTCCGCTCCAAAATCAACCAAGCGCATTAATTTATTAACGTCATTACCATCTTCTTTGGTAAATTTACGCATTGAGCGACCTTTGCGAGTTTTACCGCGCTCAAGAGCGTCGCCACTAATCTCATCATCTTCAAAATCATCAAAAACCGGACGCTTTTTCAAAGCTGCTGCTTGTTCATTAGAAGGTTTTTTGTTGACTTTACTCATTAATAATTTCTTTCTTCTTAAATTAAAGTGAATGCCAGACTATAGCTATAGGTTCAGATCACTAAGTTTTAATTACAGCGTAATGCTATACCAACCATTTACAATTGTTAACTTACTGATTAAAATATTTTTTTGCCTGCTCTAAATAATAGAACATTGATATTATAGTCAATACCACCGCCAGCAACATCAGAATGTTACCCAAGATATTGGTGTTATAATCCAATAATAAAAAGCCGATTGCGCCCATTTGACTGGCAGTTTTAAGCTTACCAACATAAGCAACCGCCACACTCTTACCCTCTCCAAGCTGAGCCATCCACTCTCTGAGTGCAGAAATGGCTATTTCGCGAACAATAATAATAATTGCAGCAAACATGAAGGTACGATGTAGATTAACCAACACCACTAAACTAGCCGCAACTAAGGCTTTATCTGCCACCGGATCTAAAAATGCACCAAAATTAGACTCCAGTTTCATTTTTCTAGCTAAATAACCATCCAGATAATCAGTAGCCGCCGCCACAATAAAAATAATGGTTGCTACTAGGTTTTTATAGGGCATAATCAAAAGCGAGTCCGGTAAATAATAAACTCCCACAAAAAATGGAACCAATATTATTCTTAACCAGGTCAGCAAGGTTGGAATTGGTATTTTTTTAGCCATGATACTATCTTTATCGGAGATCCCCAAAATCAGTGCACAATTTGTTACAAAAAAATAACTAAGCCGATACACCAAGCTTAGCCATAATGATGGTTAAAAAACCATGCCGTTATTTATGAAAATGATTATAGATTTTAAGTGCCTGATTTAAACCAACCCCTTTAACCTGTTGCAACTCTTCAACGCTAACACTAGCAACCGCTTCAGCGCTGCCCAAGAAAGCAATCAGCATTTTTCTACGTGCCGCACCGATTCCCGGAACATCGTCCAATCGCGAGCGACTCATTTGGTTAGCTTGTTTTTTTCGATGACCGGTAATTGCGAATCGATGCGCCTCATCACGGAGTGCTTGCAAAAACCTAAATAATAGTGGTTCGTTACGAAATTCAAGCCGAAGTTTATCACTTAAAATAATTTGATCCAGCAGTGGATCACGGTTATCGCCTTTAAAGATGGCAATAGCCTTGATTTTACCACATAAACTCAATTCAGAGAGCAGGTTTTTAGTGCATTTCAACTGCAGCTCACCACCATCATATAGAATTATTTCTGGCAATGGCAACTCCTGATTAGCTAAACGCCGTCGCAAAGTATATTCCAAAGCGGCTAAATCATCACCATTAATCGATTGCGGTAAATTATAGCGCCGGTATAAAGAATGATTGATTTTGCCCGCAGAATATACCACCATTGAAGCCACCGCATTATTTCCGTGTAAATGACTGGTATCATAACATTCAACCCGCCCCACCGTTGCCAGCTGTAAAAATTGTGCTAATTTATTTGCTGCTGCTTGGTATATATGGTCAATTTGAATTTTTTCAATTATTTTTTCTAAATTAGCCAATCCCATTTGCATCAATTCATAAATCCTACCACCACCGATTGGACGAAGATTCAATTTAAAACTGGAATGTAGTAATTGTTGCAGTTGACCATCCGGTAAATGGCTGGTAAAAACCAATTGCGGCACATCGGTGGTTGAATAATAACTCTCCCAAAAAGCCTGATTTAATTCGGTAAAACTACTATCTAAACGATGATCAAAATGTTTATCTCCGACATATAGCCCATTGCGGACCAGGATAACATAGGCAAAAAACCATCCATCACTCTCACGAAACAATACAATATCGCAATTAAGTGGGGTTTGGCTGTCGCTAATGATTTGCCGGCTTTGCAGTTGTTTAAGCATGGTAATCTGATCGCGATAGATACCAGCTTCTTCAAAATCAAGGTTTTCTGCAGCCTGATACATTTTTGCCGCAATTTGTTCTATCAAATGGGCGTAATTACCGCTGAGAAATTCTTGCGCGGCATCAATATTTTGACGATATTCGTGGCGGCTGATTTTATTGACACAGGGGGCAGAACATAAATTAATTTGGTGCAGCATACAGGCGCGTGAGCGATTGGCAAAACTGCCATCATTGCAAGTTCTTAGTTTAAATAATTTTTGCAAAAAATCCAAACTCTCGCGAACCGCCGTGGCATTGGGATATGGTCCAAACAACATGCCATCGGTAGCCGATTTTCCGCGAAAATATTCAATCCGTGGATACTCATGTCCGGAAATCCTTAATGATGGATAACTTTTATCGTCGCGAAAAATGATGTTATATCTAGGCTTAAGAGTTTTGATTAAGTTATTTTCAAGTAATAACGCCGAAGTTTCATCTTCAGTGACGGTTATTTCAATTTCATGAATTTTGCTAACCATCAAAAAAATACGCGGCGAAAGAGTGGTATTTTTTTGAAAATAAGATTTAACCCGCTTCAATAAACTATTGGCTTTGCCGACGTAAAGTAATTCACCGGCTTTATCGTAATAGCGATAAACTCCTGGAGACTCCGGTAACTCCTTTATAAACTCACCAGCAGCATCATTGCTTAAACGCATATCATTGTAACCATAAACTTAAAGCCAGCCCCAACCATAGTACCCAGCCGATATGATTATTAAACAGGAATGCGTGAAAACAACGCATCCGTTGCTGCTGGCGAATCTGAAAATAGACATAAATTATTAATAGCAACGCCAAAAAGCAGCCACAATCAAAAATCCAGCCCAATTGCTCGCGATAACCAATAATCAATAATAGAGCTAGAAATACGGTATAACATAACATAATAATGGTTATTACGGCTTTACCAAAAGTTAAGGCTGAAGTTTTGATGCCGATTTTGCGATCATCATCAATATCAACCAGCGCATAAATGGTATCATATGCCAGTACCCATAGTAGATTTGCAGCAAATAACAAAACCGCAGTTAGTGGCACGGCTCCCCGCGCTTCGACGAAAGCCATTGGAATCCCAAAGCTAAAAGCAATTCCCAAATAAAGTTGCGGAATCGCAAAAAACCGTTTAAAAAAGGGATAGCTCAGATAAATAATTAGTGCTGGAATCGACCACAGCAAAGTATTTAGTGAAAGAAAGACTATAGCAAGCGCAAAGGCCAACATGCTTAGCACTGCAGTCGTCAACAATGCTGCTTTTTTGCTAATCGCTCCGGTCACCAGTGGGCGATTCTTGGTACGTTCAACTAGCCCATCAAATCCGGCATCGGCATAATCATTAATCGCACAACCGGCCGCACGGGTCAAAAATACACCTAAGCTAAATACGATCAGTATAGTCAACGACGGTAAACCATGATAAGCCAGCCATAAGCCCCACCAAGTAGGCCACAGCAATAACAGCGTACCAATTGGTTTATCAAATCTGATTAAGCGCAAATAATCCTGCAACATTCAAAATCCATTTTAAATATATCGAAAAGCGTTATTGTATCCTAAAAACAGATTGATTTGCCATATCGGCAGTCGAAATGGATGTTTAGAATTTAAAGACCAATGGTTATCAGTGTATGCCAAGTAATTTATCCATGATTTTGAGAATGCAAAAAATAATAGCCGACAAAAGTTGTTTGACATTCGTTATTCAATAATCAAAATTTCTGTTACAATAAACCCCTGTTAAGTATCGGCTATTTCAAATCGTTACTAAATATAAACGACAACCAAATATAACACTTCAATTCAGATAATGAGATTGTGAACTATGTCTAAAAAAATTTTAATCAGCAGCTGCCTGATTGGCGAAAATGTCCGCTTTGACGGAAGAAATAAATTCATTAATCACTCGATCATTGAGCGGTGGCAGCAAGAAGAGTGTTTAATTGCGGTTTGTCCGGAGGTCGCTGGTGGGCTGGGTGTGCCCCGTGAACCCTGTGAAATTATTGCCGGCACCGGAATACAGGTACTACAGCGACAGGCACGGGTAGTCTCCAAATCAGGATTTGACCACACTGATAATTTCATTTCCGGAGCACATTTTGCCTTAGAATTGGCACAACAACACTCCATCAAAATGGCAATTCTCAAAAAAAATAGTCCCTCTTGCGGCAATCACCAGATTTATGATGGAACTTTCAGCGGCACTGCCATTGCTGGCGCAGGGGTAGCAGCCGCGTTATTGCAAGAAAATGGAATTTGCGTGTTTAATGAAACCGAGTTGGAACAAGCCAAACAGTATCATACTCAGCTAGCAGAATAAAAGCCGGGTATTAGTTGACAAGGAGAAATTCACATGAAAAAACCAAATTCATTATATTTAGCAACCGTTATCGCTACGCTAATATTGCTTGTTGCATGCAGTAGTGGTGGCTCAACCGGAAACTCACCGGTTTATGCTACAGTCGCGATTCCGACTACGACCTATCCCGATGGTGATGCCAGTAAATTCGCTGTCTATACCAGTGCCGGTAATGGAACTAAAACCTTAACTGAAATTGATACCGGTTCAGACCTGTACCTTATTGAATCAAGCTATGCCGGAAACAATATCCGCTATACCGGTGAAAGTATGACCTTGCTTTATGATCACGGGCAAGTTAAACGCAGTGGTTTGGTTGGCTATACTTCGATTAACTTTCTTTCCGAAAGCGGTACGACTATAATTAGCACCACAACAAATCAAGTTCCGGTGTTGGTGGTTGCGGATGGTGTAATCAGTAATAATCCAAGCCATAATCACGCTATCATGGGGATGCGCATGGATGGCAATGTTTCGGCGCGATTATTCCTACCTTATCCTTACAACCAAATGTTTATGATGGATATGCCACAAAGTAAATTGGTTTTTGGTAATTTTAGCCCGATTCAAATGGAGAGCTTTGGCTTTATCCAAGCGCCAGAAAGTGCCTGTAATACTTATAGCGTGCAATCAACTTCAACCAATAATTGTTGGAATGACATGCACTTGCCGATTAAATATATCGCTACTCACAACGGTGCACAAACCGAATCAACAATTGATACATTGTTTGATAGCGGCGCCTCGACCAGTTTTCAATTACATCCGTTACCAGATTGGCTAATCGTTAGTGCTGAAAGCAATGTTAAAAACCCAGTTAGTGCGATTGCTACGACCAGCCAAGAACCAATGGAATTACCACTGACAATTCCAGCCGCGGGGTACGATACCAGTTACAACGGCTATGTCGTTAACGCCGGCAACAATCTCTTCAATTATTACCAAGTAATGTATAATCAAACCAATGGTCAAGTCGGATTAAGGCGAATTGCAAATCCAGATACTACAACCATTCCGCTGGTTTATAAATTACAAGGTGAATCAATGGGCTTGCATCTGCCGTTATTGGTCGGCAAAAATCTAATTTATGCCGGAGTTGATACTGGTTCGGTAGGATTGCGGGTATTGGAAAGCGCTATTCCAGACAAAACAGGAATTACCATTACCAGCGAAGCCGAAAGCTATAGCTATCAGGATGGTGTCAGCCTTAGCGGGGTGGTTGCTAGTGCACCGATTACCATTGGTGGCATAACTGAAACCATTAAATTCATGGTAATCATCAAGGTTAGCTGTTTACCGCAAAAACCCGATTGTCCTAAAAATACCTTTAGTGCCAACGGACGGGCGGGTTTGGCTGGAATTAGTCTCTATATTGGCGGTAGCACCCATGGCGTATGGAATCCACTCTCGCAATTACCAGGGAAACTGGCGAATGGTTTTTACCTGAATGGTAATTCCGATTATCCGGGATTAACTATCGGACTAAACAGCAGTAATAAAACTGGGTTTGAACATATCGATTTGATGGCAATCGCACAACCCACAACCAATCCAGCCCCCTATAAATTGTGGGACGTAAATTTACCGGCGACCGTTGAATACCGCTCTAAGGATGATACACGAACCATAAGGGAAAGCGGCATGGTTTTATATGATACCGGAACGGCAGCCTATACCATTTACAATGTTAACCCAGCCGAATCAGGTGTTTTCCCGTCTGGAAAAACCATTAACCAGAAACAGGCACTAAATGGTAACAAACGCTTTGATTGGTCATTTGCTACAGGGGATAATTACTACATCAACTCGGCAGTAAAGGTTAGTGAATCATTCCCGTTAATGGTTAATACTGGGAATATTCCATTTATCACTTATGATATTTTATACGATGTTGAAAGTGGAAAAATGGGTTTTAGAGCGCATTGATGTAGTTATTTTTGGCTATTGTAAATAATCCCCGGTTTCGATCGGGGAGTTATACAGCTGTAATGATTATGTTGCCGTTCAGGCTAATAAACGCAATTAGCGCCACCAATCACCGTCGCGGTATCTACTGAATGCTTTAAACTTTCTAACGTTGGCTCTGCTTTTCCGGTACAATCTAGCCCTGATAAAATCGGCTATGCAAAACATTGATTAATAATCAATACAATAACTAACAATAAGGACAAACATGAAAAAAATCGTCACTTCAATTTTACTTTTATCATCTATTAGTGTCTTTGCGGCTACTTCAGAAGCTTCGACACCATCTTTTGATGTTAGCAAATTGGCATGTCATTGTGAAAAACATAAAATGATTTTCGAGTTAAAAGATGGTGAATCTTTAACTGAAATGTCAAAACATTGCGCAATAAATTTTGACAAAAAAAACTCTATGGTTAAATTTTTTGATGACCATTCCGAGCAAACTGTAAAATGTTCGGAAAAAAATGGTACGCTAGAAATAAATACTTGTAAACCGTTCAAACATAGCAATAGGCATGAATACACTAAAAGCTCTATGTTGAGTGAGAGTGAGGATAGTAATAAAGCAAGTACTCATTAAAAAACAAAAAACCAAACAACATGGTATCGAGGTATCAAACATAGTAGAAACCAAAAAATCGATCACTAGTAGTGGTCGATTTTTTTACAATCTACAAAAGCCTGGCTAGGCAACCAATTGATAAAACAATACCAGAATATTTATCCCAACCACCACCATAAAAAACGGTCGGACTAATTTGGAACCGCGTAGAATCACCATCTTAGCACCGCAATAACCACCAAAAAATTGTCCGCAGGCCATGGCAATTCCCAATGAAAAATAAACTTTACCGTAATATAAAAAAATTACCAGCGAAAATAAATTACTTTTCAGGTTCAAGACTTTGGCATAACCTGAGGCATTCAAGAAAGTATAACCAAGAAAAAATACGATCGCAATGATCCAGAAATTACCGGTGCCGGGACCAAAAAAAGCATCATAAAAACCCAGAATAAAACCGAAAATCGAAAAAAACAGCAACTCTGACATCCGCTTTTTACCTTCTTTGACACCCAGAGATTTATTGAATAAATTGAATAAAAACACTCCTAGCATCAGAATTGGCACCAAATAACGCATGAAATCATTGGACACATAGTTAGCGGTAACCGCACCAATACAAGCCCCAAGCAAGCCCATCAATAACCCACGGTAAACGGTCTTAAAATTTATCAAACCATCACGATAGTATTTATAGACCGCCATCCCGGTGCCGATTGAACTTTGCAGTTTATTGGTTCCCAGCACCATCGAAATCGGCATCCCGGTAAAGGTTAGTGCCGGTACGCTGATTAAGCCACCACCACCGGCAATCGCATCGACAAACCCCGCCAGAAAGCCCATTGCTACCAAAAAAATATAGAGGATTAATTGATGGTGTTCAAAAAATACATGCATAATAACTTCCCCAGATTATTGCTGTAAATCATAATAAATAATTGAATGCAAGTTGCTGCGGGTACCGCTATCAACCGGCCACCATGCGCGCCCATCAATTGAATAGGCCAGAAGTCCGTTATTACCCACCAGCCAGAATTTATCACCGACAAAAATAATCCGGTGAATGCTATCTTTAGGTAAGCCGGTTTCAACCGTTTGCCATTTAAGCCCATCGACAGAGGTCAACAATATTCCATCTTCACCGCCAGCCAGATAACCATTATTGCCATAAGCAACAGTATATAGCCATTTGTGATTAATTGGCGGCAATGACTCCCAATGATGGCTATCTGCTGAAATCATAATCAAACCCCGTGAGCCGACCGCAACATAACGCCCATTTAAAAAAGCAACCTGACTAATCCAATTGCTGGTTGGTGAACTTTCCTGTGACCATTTATGACCATCAACCGAAGTCATAATTACACCATCGGCACCAGCGGCAATAAATTGATCATTGCCATAACTAACTGTTGATAACCACGAATGAACCGGCACTACTTGCCACTGCCATTCCATTAAGTTTTTGGAAAATAGAATTGTTCCACCCATTCCAACGGCAACATATTTTTTATCAGTATAAGCCAGATCATATAACCATACATGATGGCTATTATCATTGGCGCGCAACCATTCGCTGGCATTGGTCGAATAGGCAATTACTCCGTTTAACCCTACTGCAACCAAGCGTTCATCAGCTTGCACCACTTGATTAAAGGCTGCACTTTCTGCTGGGAATACTACCGATTCCCAACTTTCACCGCGGGATGAAGCCGAAACCCAACCTTTATCACCGATAACTACATATTTATCGCCACTGATGCTCATTTTCTCGGGTTTAACCGAAAACCATGCACACGAAGACAATAAAAGTGCGAGTAAACCCGCACTTATTAATGAAACTGTTTTTTGCAATTGAGTAACTCTTATGCATGATCCAAATAACGTTCAACATCTAATGCTGCCATACAGCCAGATGCCGCCGAAGTGATGGCCTGTTTATAGATCATATCCTGAACATCACCAGCCGCAAACACGCCATCTACCGAAGTTGCGGTTGCCATGCCACTCCGTCCGGAGCGAGTCACGATATAACCATGATCCATTTCCAGCTTGCCTTCGAATATGTCGGTATTCGGTTTATGACCAATGGCAATAAACACTCCACGCAAAGTAATTTCCTTGGTCGAACCATCATTCAATTTAACCCGGATTCCGGTCACACCTTTAGCATCTCCCAAAACTTCGTCAATTTGTGAATTCAATTGCAATTCAATCTTGCCGCTGGCAACTTTTTCCATCAAGCGATCAATCATAATTTTTTCTGAACGGAAAGTCTCACGGCGATGAACCAAAGTTACTTTACTGCAAATATTGGCTAAATATAAAGCTTCTTCAACTGCCGTATTACCGCCACCAACTACTGCAACTTCCTGATTTTTATAGAAAAAACCATCACAGGTTGCACAACCGGAAACACCTTTACCCATAAATTTCTGTTCCGATTCCAAGCCCAGATATTTTGCCGAAGCTCCGGTCGCAATAATCAGTGCATCACAAGTATATTCACCCATATCACCGATTAATTTATACGGCTTAGTTGTCAATTCGGCAGTATGAATTTGATCAAAAATAATTTCAGTACCAAATTTGGTCGCATGATCCAAAAAGCGTTGCATTAATTCTGGCCCTTGGACTTCACCGCCAACTTCCGCTGGCCAGTTTTCAACCTCGGTGGTTGTCATTAATTGTCCACCTTGCTGCATACCGGTAATAATCACTGGTTTTAAATTTGCCCGTGCCGCATAAATTGCCGCAGTATAACCGGCAGGTCCGGAACCAAGAATAATTAATTGATGATGTTGAGCCGTCATTGATTTTCCTTTTCTGGTAATGTTACATTGATTTCCAATAATTCAAGATTATCACGTTTTTCTAGATTAACTTTTAACGCATCCTGATCGACTTTAATATATTTAGCGATCACTTCCATCAGTTCCTGCTGCAATTTTGGCAGCCATTCCGGAGTTTCCGATTCATCGCCATTTCCGAGTGTCGCCCGCTCATGAGCCAAAATAATCTGCAAGCGTTCTTTGGCAACTGAGGCGGTAGATTTTTTCTTGCCAAACAAAATATCAAGCAAAGACATCTTAGTTACCTCCAAAGATGCGTTTT
>JBPOJK010000143.1:0-18092 GCA_052033675.1 Pseudomonadota bacterium | reverse complement strand
CCACCGATGATTAATCCGGCAACCACCATGGTAATTACTCCTGAGACGTGTAAATCATTTGCTAGGACATAACCGGAGCTGGATGCTGCCACCGACATTAAGGTCGCAACTTCGGGTGATTTGGCATGTTTGAGGAACCGACTGGCAATTACTCCTACGATTACCCCAAATAAAATTCCGCCGCCAGTTTCGACTACTAAACTTTCAATTACATCCAATGCCGTAACATGAACACCGCTATAAACGACTTGTACCAGAATTACCAGCATCAAAATTGCGCCGGCATCGTTAAACAATCCTTCGCCGGTAATTAGGGTTTTTAGCCGTTGTGGTGGATTTTTAATGGTTTTGAACGTTCCTAATACCGCGATGGCATCGGTCGGTGAGATAATTGCGCCAAAAATTAAACATTCGCCCAAGGAAAAGGGTAGTTTTAGCAGTCCCGCAACCCAATATAGCAGGTAACCGGTAATAAAAGTTGAGATTACTACCCCCAAGCTGGCTAAATAGACTACTGGAGTAATTTCTTTCTTTAATTCAATCGAATTAACATGCAAGCCGCTGGCAAATAATAGATAACCCAACATTACATCCAATACCGCGGTTTTAAAATCAACGGTAGTTACCAAATTTAGCAATGGATGGATATGAGTTATTTCTTCAAACAGATGACTGGTGAAATAGGCACTAATTGCAATGGCAATACTGATGATCGTTAAACCCATGGTTTTGGGTAATTTTACATAGCGGTCATTGATATAACTGACAAACGCGGTAAACGTTACCAGCGTTGCAAACAGTGCATGATAACTCATTAAACCACAGCCTTGGTATCTAAGGGTAAATTGGCTTCTTTCCAGCCGCGGATACCGCCATCCATGGAGATGACGTTTTGATAGCCCATCTGCTTAAGATTATAAGCCGATAATGCCGAGCGAAATCCACCACCGCAATAAAGGATAATTTCCTGATTTTTGTCGCTGATGATAGTGGCAATATCGCGTTCAATTATGCCGCGTCCGAGGTGGATGCTGTTAGGAATTCGTGATGCCTGCCACTCGTGATCTTCACGAACGTCAATTAGCAGCAATTTTTCGCCATTAGTCAATCGTTGCGCGACAGTGGCAACATCGGTTTCTTTAATCTGTGGACGAACGCTATCGACCAATTTTTCAAAAGATGGATCGTGTAACATATTAACCTTTCTTATGTTGTTATCAGAAAACATTACGCATTCTGTTAATTTCAGTGCTTGATTTGTGTTTGTCGTTTAAGTGTTACGAAGATAAGAGTTTGTAGTTACGTAGAACTATTTTGTGAAAAATTCACTGCGCTCAGACAGTTCACAAAATGACGTTCTTTACGTAAACAAACTCTAATCCTCTTCACAATTCACTAAAACCCAAACCAAGCTCTGAAAATATTGTATTGTGTATAACGTTAGTTATTAAATATTAAATTAATCCGGCGGCTTTTAATTTAGCCAGCATTTGTTCCAAGGCAACTGCACGGTGACTGATACGGTTTTTTAATTCCGGTTCTAGTTGGGCAATTGTTGCGGCATATTCCGGCACGTAAAAAATCGGATCATAGCCATGCCCATGCTGTCCTTGTGCCGCCGTGGCAATGCTACCTTGTAAAAATCCTTCGGCAATAATCGGCTGCGGATCCTCTGCATTGCGGATAAACACCAGCGAGGTATAAAAATATGCGGTCCGCTCCCGCTCATTCATTAGCGCTTGCAATAATTTTTCCAAATTGGCCTGATCGGATTTGGGGCTGCCGGCATAGCGTGCCGAATAGACTCCCGGTGCGCCGGATAATGCCGCAACACATAATCCGGTATCATCAGCCAATGCCGGTAAGCCGGTATATTCGGCGCAGTGGCGGGCTTTGTGTAATGAATTTTCGACAAAAGTAGTGTAGGGTTCTTCAACGTCTGGTACATTTAGCTGTGCTTGCGGAATTATTTCGATATTGTAGCGGGCAAAAATTGCCTGAAATTCCTTGATTTTGCCAGCATTGCTGGAGGCGATTACGATTTGCTGCATGCTAGAATTCACTTGAAAAAAATATGGTTATTGCGCTAAAGCGGCTAAATGCGGTAAAATTACGTCCGCCGTAGTTTTGCTATTAGATCAGCAAAACTTGCTCACAGTATTTGATTTCTGGACGCGAAGTATCGATAAAAAGGCGACGCAGTGTAGATTAAACTACATAAGGAGTTTTTTTGAGATACGACAAACTCCAGAATTCAAAGACAAAGAGCAGAGGTGCCCCGATTTTATCATGTATTATGGTAGCGGTGTCGTTGATGTCGCAATTTTTCAGAGAGAGAATTTTATGCAATTTAAAAAAATTACTGATTTACAATTAAACGGCAAAACCGTATTTATTCGTACCGATATGAATGTTCCGCTAAAAGATGGTAAGATTGGCGATGATACCCGTATTCGCGCTGGTTTGACTACCATCAAATACGCACTGGATAATGGCGCTAACGTCATCGTGGCAACTCACTTGGGTCGTCCGACTGAAGGTGAAATTGCACCAGCCGACATGGTAAAACCGGTAGCTGATTATTTGGGCAATTTATTGGGCATGACCGTGCCGGTGGTAGCTGACTGGCAGACAAATGGCGTTTCGTTCGCCAATAGCAAAGTAGTAATGCTGGAAAACGTTCGCTGTAACAAAGGCGAAAAGAAAAACGTTGATGAACTGGGTAAACAATACGCGGCATTGTGCGATATTTTCTGCTATGACGCTTTTGCGACAGCGCACCGTGCCGAAGCTTCAACCAACGCCGTTGGTAAAAATGCCAAGGAAGTTTGTGCCGGAATGTTGATGTCTAAAGAATTGGAATCATTGGGTAAAGCGGTCGCTACACCGGCTAAACCAGTGGTAGCAGTAGTTGCCGGATCAAAAGTTTCAACTAAATTGACGATTTTGGATAATCTAGCTGATAAAGTTGATGTATTGATCGTTGGTGGCGGTATTTTAAATACTTTTATGTTAGCCAAAGGTTCAAAAATCGGTGCCTCATTGGCTGAAGCGGATTTGGTTGCTGAATCCAAAAAAGTTATGGATAAAATGGAAGCCCGTGGCGCAAAAGTTCCATTGCCTGAAGATGTGGTAGTAGCGGCTGAGTTTAGCCCGGAAGCTAAAGCTACAGAAAAAGCCTTGAGTGCAGTAGCGGATAATGAAATGATTTTGGATATTGGTTCTAAATTTGCTGCGGAATTGGCGCAAATTCTCGAATCTGCCGGTACGATCATCTGGAATGGTCCGGTTGGTGTGTTTGAATTTGATCAATTTGCCAATGGTACTAAAGTGGTAGCCAATGCAATTGCTAATTCTAAAGGCTTTAGCTTGGCTGGTGGTGGTGATACCATTGCGGCAATCAATAAATTTGATATTTTTGACAAAATCGGCTACGTTTCAACTGCTGGTGGTGCATTATTAGAGTTTTTGGAAGGTAAAGAGTTGCCGGCAATTACTTTATTGACTAGCCGTGCCTAAACACCATAAACTAGGTTAAGTTTTACTTAATCCAAATATAAAAAAGCACCGACTGATAATCAGCTGGTGCTTTTTTGTTTGCATTATTCAAAATAATACTAATTGCCAGATTATCGCGCACCTATACGGTAAGGTAGCGATTCGCCGACGGACACATAACCAGTAATACCAGCGACTACGAATGTGAACTTATTACCGATAGTAGCTGTTCCATTAGTTAAATATATCGGTTTTGTTTGCGGATTATAATCATTAGGTATGGTATAGACCGCATTACTCAAATATGCCCATTGCCAACCGTTATCTGTTGAACCTGGATATTGTGCATAGATATAGGCTCCAAGATAATATTTTTGACCAGCTTCAAGCGACGACGATTTAGGCACCGGATTACCACTGCGTTGGAAACCGGTAACTTTCAATAAATGAGTGGTGTTATTTTCTTCAACCCGTAAATAACCAGCAGTAAAATCAATTTTACCTTCATAAATTCCCTGATATGCCGCTGGAATCATATATTCAGAATAACTTTCCGGCGTTGTGGCTTTGAAATTTGGATCAGTTGGAATTAAAGCGACATTGGTTCCACCTAATTTAGCCCACTTGTTTGCTTGGGCTGATTCAAATGCAACATTATATTGGCGCGCGATGGTTGATTCAGTTGGTAGCGATACCCTATCACTGAATGCTTTATAACACAAACCAACCTCAGTACTGATGACCGATTCACCGGATTTATTGACGGTAAATGCGCTACAGCCAGTTGTCCCATTTGCAGCTGCCAATATGGTAGAGAATTTATTTTGCACAACTGCCGTAATTGATTCTGCAGTTGAATTAAATGAATCATCAACAAATAACGCGGCTAAATTTCCGGATTCCTGATAATAGTAGTTATAATAAACCGCAACCAGCCCGCTATTGCTTTCGGCATATTTTGGCGCAAAGAATGGCGTACCAGTCAAATAACCTAAGGTATTAAAAGAATAATCCTTATCTGGATAAGCGCTCATGATTGATGGGAAATATACCGTTAGTCCAGTCGATCCCAGATTACTGTAGTTACTGGATTCGTAAATTACCGCTTGATTCAATGCCTCAGCAACTGCATCCGCCGCCGCAATAACACCCGGTTTATCTCTAAATTCTTTGGCAATATTGCCGGCGAATTGTTTCATATCGACTAAATCATAATTATCAGTTCCAAGGAACACATTAGTTTGATAATCCAATGCGCTTAACCGTGTATAGGCAATAGATTCCCAACTATCGATTGACTGATTGGCATATGGAAGTAATGTCATTGCCAGTGCGTTTGTCGCAGAAACGACTGCGGGTATTTTGTTAAGTTGCGTAACCGATAGAGTATAAACATTAGCCGACTCTTCCATCTTGGCGGCGTAGCCATCAACAATTGCTTGCCCGATTTGCGCGCCATTGGCATTAGGATTAGCTTTCAAATAGCCAAGAAAAGCTTTGTAATTCCAGCCCGCACCAGGTTCAACATCTTCAGAGGCAACCATGTAGTTGGACGATGTTACCAATGATGCTGCGACTTCTGAAGTCGCCATTAAACAAGCATCATAGCCAGTAATTTCAAAAGTTACTTTTTCTGACGCGGCAACATTATTTAGAGCATAAGCAATTTGTGATTGCGGAATAGCGCTGTCAGTTATTTCATCTCTACCAACCCCGCCGTTAATTCCTGCGCCATGATCCCATAATACCACGACGTATTTATTGGCAGGATAAGTTTTAACACCCCAGCGGACAAAGCTTTCAAAGGTACTTTCGGTTCCCATATTGCCGCCTTCTTCACCATCTTTGCCTAAATCAGCCACCAGCTGTATTGATCCCGGTAGTACTTTCCAGCGTTGATTGCGGGTCCAGTCAATTCCCTGTGCACCATTAGATTCTTTGGCTGCTCCGGTTTGAAGAATTACATTCATCGTGTTGGTGGAACCAACCGACTCCATTTCAATGATGTTGTTAATTCCCTGTGAGTTATTACTTTGTAAATCGGTTCCCATCATATAGACCAATACGGTGGTGGTTTGGTTGGAACTTCCACTACTTCCGCCGCCGTTGTTGCAGCCGTACAATACTGCCGCAAAAAATGCGAATACTGCCAAATAGTTAATAAATTTTTTCATGATATGCGTCCTTATCAAAAACGATCATTAAAGCACTCGTAAGTATAGCGTAGAATTTGTTAATTTTGTCGTGAATAAGTATTATACGTATTTGTAATGGTAGATTGATGGTTGTGTAAACATAAAACAAAACAGGATGATATCTTTTTATGGGTAACTGGCGGTGTTTTTAGTGTGTAAACCTTTATGCGTGATGTGTAGATAAATGCAACATTAATGGAGGCTTTTTGTGAGCCAGCCAGTCGCTTGCCAAAGCTACATACTGATCTGTGGAAATGTACTGGTGAATATTATCGAGTGACAGATTTGTCACTAGCCGCCGCCATCTTTTCTACACTAAAATCCGCCAGCATTCACTTGGATACTAATTATTTATAATTTAGGAGGATTAAATATGAGTAGAAACAATGGTATTAACCGACAGAGGAGCGCTAAAGCGTTATGAAAACTTCACGATTATACTATCAGGTATTGTTTGTCGTCAGCCTCGGATTATTTACTGACGGATACTTTTTATATATGGCAGCGTGCACCGAGCCGCTATTGAAGGCGGCATTAGGTTTATCTGGTTGGCAAGTTGGAATTATGCAGTCGGCGGCCCCGTTTGGTGCGATTTTGGGTGCGATAATTTCCGGACCGCTGACCGATAAATATGGGCGCAAGCCAATGCTGGCGGTTGATTTAGTGATTTTTATAATTGTTTCAGTCTGGTTATTTTTTAGCCAGTCTTTTTTTGAGATTTTGGGTGGTCGTTTCATCATTGGGATTGGGGTTGGTGCCGGCTATCCGATTTATGCCGCCTATCTGGCTGAAGCCACGGCGAGCAAAGAACATGGCAATGTGGTTGCAGTTTCAATGTTTCTAAATGTATTGGCAATGCCGGTAGCCGCTTTCGCTGGCTATTTTTTGCATGGTTTTTATGGTAATGAGGCCTGGCGCTATATTTTTCTGTCCGCGATTATTCCCACTATTGGCTGCTTTTTGGCACGGCACAAATTACCGGAGAGCCCGCAATGGCAAAAATTGGATCAACAAAAAAATCAAGAGGGATTTTTTGCCAAATATGGTCATCTGTTTAGCACAAAATATCGCCGTCAGACCATCATTCTGGCACTGTGCTGGTTTATTATGGATATATCTTATTATGGAATCGGGCTGTTTACCACTGACATCGTCCGGATGTTCAAACACTATGGCAGTGCGGAACACAATTTTATCGAAGATTTATATGATAGTGCAGTAATTAATTCCTTTGCCGCCATTGGTGCGTTTGCCGGGATCTGGGCAATTAAATTTTGCTCGTTGAAGAAATTACAGAAATATGGATTTTTTGTTGCTGGTTTGGGCTTGTGCCTGTTGGCGTTTCATGGTTCGTGGTATTCCTCGGGGATTTTATTGGTGCTGATGTTTTCAATTTACAATTTGGGAATTAATGTCGGTCCGGATATTACCACCTATTTATTTCCATCGGAAGCCTATCCTCCGGATTTTAAAGCGACTGGACATGCTTTTTCAACCAGTTTTGCTAAATTCGGTGCAGTAATCGGTACCATCGGTTTACCGGTTGCACAAAACCTGGTCGGCATTCGCCAAATCCTACTATTTCTGGGGGTGTCACTATTTATTAGTGGCTACCTAACCAATTTTATTAAAGAAAGAAACTAGTTATGACAATTGCAGCAGTAATTTTTGATTGGGCTGGAACCACCATTGATTATGGTTGTTTTTCGCCATTAAGTCCGTTTATCAATGCTTTTGAAAAGCATGGTCTCATCGTGACCATGAATGAAGCGCGTGGACCAATGGGTAAACTGAAAATCGACCATGTGCGGGAGTTATTATCTTTGCCGACAGTCGATAGCCAATTCACGCAGTTACATAATCGTGAAGCAAATGAAGATGATGTGGTTGCCATTTATCATGACTTTGAACAGCAGGTATTTGCCGGTTTGGCGGAATTTGTAGTGCCGATTCCAAATGTTATTCCGGCCATAGAACAGTTGCGTTCTTTAGGATTAAAAATCGGCTCGACTACCGGTTATACCCGTGAGATGATGGAAATTGTGTTGCCACTAGCTAAAGATCAGGGCTATTCGCCGGATTTTTGCGTGACTGCCTGCGAGGTAAAACGTGGTCGGCCATATCCATATATGATTTATAAAAATATGCTGGAACTGGATATCGCGGATATTAAAACTGTAATCAAAGTTGGCGATACGCTTAGCGATATTCGCGAGGGTGTTAATGCTGGCTGTATCTCGGTTGGTGTAATCGAGGGCAGCAGCGAACTGGGACTCTCGCTGGCAGAATTTAATGCCTTGGATCATCTAACTCGTGTCCAAAAAATGAAATCAGTTCGTTTCCGGATGTATGCAGCCGGGGCGGATTATGTAATTGACAATATCGCCGAATTGCCGGAATTGATTAGTGCGATAAATGAAGCCTGTCAATGATGACAACCCGCCTCGCGCTGAGGCGTATATCAGATTACACAGTATTTATTAACAGGAGTTTTAAATGGAATATACTAATTTAATCCCGGATAACGATTATTTATTATTGACACCGGGACCGCTGAGCACCTCCAAAGGAGTACGTGCGGCATTATTGAAAGATTTATGTACCTGGGATGATGATTATAAAAATCTGGTGCAGGACGTGCGCCGGAAACTGAAAGAATTATTGCTGGCCAATGACCATGGCAATCATTATACCTCGGTCTTGATGCAGGGCAGCGGTACTTTTGTCGTTGAATCGGTAATTGGTAGTGCCATTAGCGGTAATGATAAATTATTGGTGCTGGCAAACGGGGTTTATGGCGGGCGGATTGCGGAAATTGCCCGACTACAGCGCTTAAACGTTATTCAATATAATGTCGGTGAACGCGGTCAGTTTGATATGATGCAACTAGCAGATTACCTTAGCCAAGATCCGGCAATTTCGCATGTAGCAGTGGTGCATTGCGAAACAACCACCGGCGCCTTGAATGATTTGGCGGCAATTAGCAAAGTGGTGAAACAGCAATTCAATAAGACCTTTATTGTTGATGCCATGAGCAGCTTGGGTGGAATTGCAATTGATATTCCCGGATTGGATATCGATTTTATTATTAGTTCATCCAACAAGTGTATTCAGGGAATACCGGGATTTGGCTTTGTATTGGCAAAAAGAACCGAGCTGAAAAAATGCAAGAGGCGCTCACGCTCGCTGTCGCTGGATTTATATGCCCAATGGGCGGATATGGAGCTGAAAGATCCCGGTAAATGGCGTTTTACCTCGCCAACCCATGCGGTACGTGCGTTTCATCAGGCCTTAATCGAAT
This sequence comes from Pseudomonadota bacterium, assembly GCA_052033675.1. Taxonomy (GTDB): domain Bacteria; phylum Pseudomonadota; class Gammaproteobacteria; order Burkholderiales; family UBA11063; genus Aquella. The sequence goes on along the minus strand of JBPOJK010000143.1, from coordinate 9,098 downwards.
TGGTAGCGGAGGGCGGGGTTGCTGCCCGTGAACGCCGTTATCGTGAAAATCACCGCGTGTTGCTGGAGGGGATGACCAAGCTGGGATTTACACCTTTGGTAGAGGCAGAACGCCAATCGCCGATAATTACCACCTTTCTGTATCCGCCAAACCAAGAATTTGATTTTAATCAATTTTATCTGCGGATTAAAAAGCAGGGATTTGTGTTATATCCGGGTAAGGTTACCAATCTCAAGACCTTCCGCATCGGTAATATCGGGCATATTTTTCCGGAAGATATAGCTCGGTTGGTGGAGGTGGTTGAAGAATATCTTGCTTAGATAACTAGCTGAATCTAGTGAATATAATTATTCATAATCTATTAAAAAGTTAATTACCAGTGACAAATTTGTCACTGGTAATTAACTAGTACAATCAAATAAAATACCACTGTATTCAAGTCAGTCATTCTGCTTAGTACATAGATGTTTTTAATTTTTAGAGGATTTAACTTATGGTTAAAAAAATATTGGTTACTCTTGCCATTGCTGCAGTTACAGGGTGTAGCAATGGCGGGTTTTCAAGTGGAAATGGTAGTTCTGCTCCCAGTGATGATTCGGGAAAAACTAATTCTGCTGAAATTAAGTTTGATGAGGTGGCAACAATTCCGCTCTTGGATAACAAGGGCTCAGGCGGTTACATTGTAAAAATATCAAATACTTTTGATCAGAAATATTATCTGAAAAAAATCCGGGTAATTAATCCGCTAACAGATAAAGAAGATAGTTCTCTGGCAACTATTAATAACAAGTTGTGTTCATATATTTCTGCCAATAGTAGTTGTAGCATAAATGTTACGCCAAATCTAACCAAATCGGGAAGCTTTATTGTTGAGGCTATCTTAAGTGGTGAAGATAAAAAAATAAAAATAATTCGCCAGATAATCCGAGTGAGTGACAAGATTGTATCAAACAAGGGAATAGCTTTCAAGAATGATATAAGCAAAATAGTTACCGCTAATGGTAAGTATGGTCTATCTATTCCAGTAACCTTAACCGAAAACTTTGATGATATAAAAGCAACCAACGGTAGTCTTGTGTGTGGTGGCGGCTTTAAGAAAAATAGTAACTGTAGTTATTTATTATCTGGTGACACACTTGGAGACAATACCCTGGTTGAGACTAAGCTTACTGGTTATCGAAAAGGTAAGGTAGTGTCGTCAACCAGCTATACTACTCGTGTAGCTACCGCTATTAGTGCCAATCTATTACTCTCTCAGCCGGAAGACATAATCATTAATAGAAGTGAAACTAATGATGATGGAGAAGTCACCGAAGCGGATAATACAACTACACTAACAGTCTATAACAGTGGTAACTATACTGCAACAAATATTGCCTCTGAAATCACAAATGGAGCATTACGAATAGTTGATAGTACTGATCCAACAGCTTGTGGGACACTACTTGCGCCGCATAGCAGTTGTAACTTTCAGGTGGAAGCAGCTGGTCAGAGTAACGGTAATGGTAGTATTCAGGTAGATTATCGCTCTAATGTGGATACTGAAACCCTTACTAGTGCCAGTGCAAATATTCTTTACATGGTTCAAGGTGAAGCGCTACCGGGGGTTGAATTTGAAAATGTTGCGGGGGGACTGGAAAATACCGCTAGAGGCACTACCAGTACACTGGATATTCGGATTGCCAATAATGGCTGGTATAATTTGACTAATCTGAAATTTAGTCTCAATCTGGATAATAATGCGAATGGCTCATTCGTGATTGCGCCCACTCCTGCCGCGGATGATGGTAGTGTGCATCCATGTAATATTGCCGGAACACAGGAGTTGGTAACACTAAATCATCTCGAAGCCGCCGCGGCTGCAACGGATGATACAGAACCAGATGAAACCGAAGAAGAGGCGGTTGTTCCAACGAATTTTTGTGATTTGCGCATCTCTTATGCCGCACCAACTACGGATGTAAGTGGTAATGTGGCACTGACTGTTGCTGGTGACTATCAGGATAGTCAAGGGACTACTCATTCATACTCAAACACTGCGAGGTATGATTATTCGGCAATTAATTCTTTTAATGTACTAACTATTAGTCCGATTCATGCGGTGAATCTGTCTGCGCCACCATCTGGTACCGATAGCGAAGAGTTTATTCTGACTAATGTAAGTAGTCAAGAATTGGTACTGGGTACGCTAAACTTTGCTGAACCTCTACCTGGTGTAAGTCGTCAGACAACAATTCCTGATACGGAAGTTTGTAATACAGGAAGCACTCTTGCAGGTGGTGCCAGCTGTACTATTCAAATTGATTATCAGCCAACGGCATCAACGGATAGAACTGGTACCGACTTTAATATTCCAGTGGCGAGTATTGGTGGTGTGGATACCGATGGTTCAGTACATGCGATTCCAACTTGGGTTGTTTCAGCAGTCGGTGCTGGAGGAACTGCAAATATCACCGCTACTGTTACTGCAGGTGGTACAGGAGTAACCAATAATATTACTCCGGGTGCTAATGGCTCTACAATTCCGTATCAATTTATACTCAGTAATGGACATCTGGTTGATTTTACCTATACCTTTGCTAATGCGGCAGGTGCATCGCCAGCGATGCATTTTAATGTAGCAACCAGTTCATTACCGGTTCAGGCAGAAATTGTTGATGGGACTGATTGTCCAGTTGGTAGTATCGTAGGCAATCTTGCCGCGGGCAGCAGTTGTAATGTGGTAGTAAGAGTTCCACGTGCTAGTGCTGTAGCCGCCGGGCTAATAACTGATGATGCTACAACAGAGATAAACCTTCCATATAGCTGGACAGATAGTGCCGGGATAAATATAGAGGCAAATACCGCTAATAATAGACGCGTTATTATTACAACTGGTTGGGCTTCAGACTTAAATGCCACAGCGACTGGGAGCTTTCTAGATGATGGATCGGCTTATGAAGTTAATGTTGTAACTACTATAACCAGTCTTGCGGCTAGTTCGGAAGTTGCTTATCCGATTACGGTTACCCCGGTGTTTACCGGAGCAACAGATGTTACACCTTGTCAGTTAACAAATGCCGAACCTACAACCTGTACAAGTACCTTTCATTTACCAACAAGTGTACCACAGGGTGAGTACTCAGTAGTCGTGCGTTTAACTGCTGGTACAGGAGACAATGCATCAACTCAGCAAACGACAGCGACATTAAATGTAATTCGCGGAATGATGTTCTTATCTGCTCCGTTGACAACGCTTAATTTTGGTGGCTATGCGGCGGCAGATGCAATTTGTAATGCAGATGACAATCGTCCGGCAGGATACTTGGGATTAAGTTATCGTGCAATGCTCCCAGCACGGACGGATCCAGTATTTGTTGTGGGAAGAGATTATTATTCAAATAATAACCTCAATGGTACGATTCCGCGGTTGATAGCTACTGCCAATAACAGTCAATTTTTAACCGATCAAGCTTTGATAAATGCAATATCCTCAACGGCAAACACTTTTATTGCTATTGGAGCTTACACTGGTAATACTACAACGCCTACAGGAAATAACTGTACTCTTTGGTCTAGTAATGACGCAGATGTAAGCTTTGTACAGGGTAACGCGGCTCAGACTGGCGTAATCTGGCGTGGTGATGGTGCGGGCAATATCGTAACTTGTGATAGTACAACCCATCGCTTACTTTGCGTAGCTCAGTAAAATCTAATTAATTTTTGCTAGCGGGGTGGTAACTAAGCCCTGCTAGTCAAATTACTTAACTGTTAATAGTAGGATCATCGAGAAGGAAAAATGAAAAAAACTCTAATTGAATTTGTGTCGATTATTATTGTGGCAGCATTAGTTGCCTTTCTTTCGGCTTGTAACGGGGGAGCAATGACCGAAAACACCAATGGTTATCAGAGTTCCGGGATGCTTTATGTGGATAGTATTGGAAAAATCCAGTCAAGAGCACAGGGAACTAACTTAATTCGGGTTTTTAATGAAAGTAAGGAGAATTTTAGCTTTAAAAAAGTGGAATTGACTTCATTAACGGCTAAGAAACTGCAAAAACTGGATATCGATATTGATGCCACTAGCTGTAATACTTTGCTAGCAGGTAAAAGCTGTCAGTTGCTTGCTGATTTCACCAGTCTTGCCAGTGGAAGTTATCGTTTGCAGGCTATATTTAGCGATAAAAATGGCAACAAGCTATTAGCTTCACAATTGGTGGAAATAGTTGCCGATGCTAATATTGCTAATCCGGGTATCGAATTGCCGGGATATGGTGGCGGAAAAGTAATTGCCAATAATGGCAAATATCATATTAATCTACCAGTAATGTTACAGAATAATTACGAGAGTATTATTACAAGTCAGGGAAAGCTGGAATGTAATCATGGGTTTGAATCAGGCGCAATCTGTAACTGGCTGATAGATGGTATGGTAAATAAAGAAAATACAACATTGCAATTATCTCTTAAAGGATACGATAAGCAGAAACGTAAGACAGCAATTCGCTACCGGTTAAATGTAACCAATAATATTCAGGCAAATCTATTACTTTCGGAAATAGCTGATATCGAAATTGGCACTACTTCAGAAAATACACAACAACTAGTAATATTTAACGCGGGGAATTATTCTGCTGGGAATATAGCATTATCGGTACTTCCAGAAAATGATCTAGAGTTGGTTAACAATGATTGTGATGGTATTGTTTTACGTCCGCAAGCTAGTTGCTCGGTTGGAGTTAAAGCAAGAAACAGCAACCGCACTGGTCATGGCATGGTAGAAGCTACTTATTACATTAATTCAAATGGTAGTGAGGGTAGCTCCAATACACTGGTTCTTTATTATGCTAATGATGTAACTGCTGCGATGAGCCTTGAATATCTTAGTGGTGATAATTCGGATTTTGTCGTCGGTGGTGAGAGCCGAAGTTTGGTTTATCGCCTATCAAATAGCGGACAAAATGATGTTAAAGACATTTCACTTGCTGTTTCGAATGGGCGAATTGCTACTGCGACAGTGGCTGGTGAAACTAGTTGCTCAATTGACGGGAAACTTGAGCTAGCAGTAGAAAAGAACTGTGTTTTTCAGGCAAATTTGGCATTGAATGATATGAAACTACAGTCTTTAACGGCAAAAGGCACATATCAAGATGAGCATAATGAAAGTCGTGAAATCGCAATTTCTGACATTATGATGAACTTTCTTCCCCCTGAAATTACAATTGATTCAGTTAGTAACTGGCAGACCATGGTTGGTACACCATTTACTTTCACGGCAACCATAACTGGAGGACGGAGTACAATTACTCCGACCATAACTGGAATGGCTAATGCCAGAATAGAGCCAGCAAGCTGTACTTTAGATAGTCAGATACCTGCAATGCAAAAATGTACATTTGTTGTCGCATCTACTGAAACAATTGCCGCCAACAGGTATTATGCCTGGAGCACTGCTACTATTCCCAATAGTAATGATGTTGATAATCCAACCGCTGCGCAGGCGCTAACTGGAATTGGCTTACAGGTAGCAGCAACCAGTAATGCATTTATAAATGATAGTCCTAATGGTAGTTATACAGTCAGCAATATTAGGGGTAATGTATTTGCTCCATACGTATATCTGGCTGCGCCATGGGTAGGTCCTGCAAGCGATACTAATGTCGGAATAACTTGGGGGGTTAATTCTGTCGGTGCTGCTGGTACTGTTAATCCACGGTTCAGCGTCGGGCGTAATCCCAGCGGCGGTGCTTGTCAGGCAGGTCAGGAGGTTATGGTTGATAACTTAACCGGTTTGACTTGGGTTCAGTTACCGCGCACTACGTTATATTCTTTTCCTAATGCCACTGCAGGTATTCCTGCCAGCTATTGTGGCTATACCGATTGGCGGTTACCAAATATTCATGAATTAACCAGCTTATTTAGTTATGATAGGCAAGAGCAGCGAGGATTGCTTATTTCCATGGGATTTAGTAGTTCTATGGGTGTTTCATTTTGGTCGTCTAATACCGTGAATCTAGGGAATCTTGGGTGGTATGCTCTGAGTGGCATATTTTCTTATGCTACACCTGTTGGAATCATTTATTTAAATTCGTTAGCTACGAATATTCTGAGTGTGTTCCCTGTGCGGGGCAATCCTGTTGGTGGTGCTAATATAGCACTAGTTCCTAAAACAGCTCCCGGTTCTGCAGCTGTAGCCGGTTCAGGTAAACAGTGGCCGGACGAACGATTTATTGAAGATAGTAGCGGTGATTGCTTTATTGACAAATTGACAGGTTTAATGTGGCCAAAAAATTTAAGATTATTTGGTCGGACAATGTATCTTGAAGAATTTCAGAGTTTATTAGCTAGCGTAATAAATGATACAGATATCACTCAAAAAAATCATAAATTATGCGGTTTCAATGATTGGCGTATTCCTAATGTTAATGAGTTAAAGTCACTCGTGAATTTTTCGTCTTTGCCTGTAACACCAGTAAAAAATTACAACTTTGATTATCTGGTTGAGCAGGGGTTTGATTTTAGTGGTAACTCTAACATTTATTGGTGGGCTACGCGTCCTTCCGCGGCTAATCAGGCATGGGCAGTTTCGCTTAGGGATGGAAGCATCACTCCTCCTGTCGTAAGCGGTGGAGATTATTATACTAGATTTAATGCTCTACCAGTGAGAGGCGGTCGTTAATGAGGTATTTAACTTTTGTAACGGTAACTTTTAATTTTAATAAACGGATAGTGATCAAAGTGAAAAGATATTTGTCCAAGTCATTATTGCTCCTGCAGCGGTCATGGCGTGGGCATCTAACGCTGAACGAGTATTTTATTCGTGAGCATTGTTTTCATGCTCCCCGAGCTAAAGCCCAGTCACTACATTGTCAAGCTAATAACAATCGGGTTTAATCACAGATTATTTGTTTTATAAGGAAAATTATGAAAAAATTATTGTTGCTTATGTTAGGGGTATCGTTTAATTCAATTGCAGCCCCTGCAGATATTGAATATGATTACAGTGGCGCCTATTTCAATTTAGGTGCTGGCTGGGGTGTTATTTCCAATCTTCCAACCGGTACTTTTGCCGGCAGTGCCGCAGTTGGCTATAACTTTAACCGTTATTTTGCCCTTGAAGCGGCGTGGGCAGGGTTGCCAAGTCAGCAGTGGGGTAATCTTGCCAATTATAATCTCTATACTATGAATCTGAAAGGTATTTTACCGGTCACTGATATGTGGAGTTTTTATGGTAAAGCCGGAACTGGTGCCGGCTACTCCAGTTGGAGTGGCACTCAGGGTGGTAATCCGGCAATTTATCAAAGTCCGGGCAGTGCCAGTAGTTGGGTTGCTCAGGCTACTATCGGTACCTCATTGGCATTGGGTGATCATTTTGATATCTATCTTGAAAATAGCAGCTACTTTCCGCTTGCAACTGAAGCTGGTAGTTTTTCAACTACCAATGCGACATTTTTAGGCTTTCAGTACAATTTTTCTGCACCCAAAAAACCTGCAGCGGCAGTAGCAACCGGCGATTCACAGAATATCCCGCTGGCAGTACCACCTACCATTGCACCGACGACAGCTATACCATCAGCCGTTGAGGGTAGTGTTATTGTTGTGACTCCGGCTGTCGCGGCGGCTGCAGCTCAACCAGCCACGGTGGCAGAACCCGCATCGCCACTATTGGCAAAAAATTCAGAATTTCAATCGCGAATCAAGACCGATGGCAGTGGTCGGCAATACGTAGTGATTAAAAATGGAGAGACCTTATATCGGATGTCCGTTAATTCCGGTGTTTCTCAAACCGAGCTGCGCCAGATCAATCACCTAAAAGGCAATACTTTGGTTAGCGGTCGCTGGTTTTATCTTCAGAAATAATTGTTTTTAACTTGATTTATTAACTAAGACTACCTTGAAATGCTTGATTTTGGCAACATAATCAGGCATTACCTATTTAATGGTTTACCTATGAAAAAAAGATTAACTATTCTTCTGGCGGCGGTAACTAATTATTTTTGTACCACCTTAAATAGCCAGTCACAGCCATACTTGGATAGTGCCCAACAACTGATAAATAAACATCAGTATCAACTGGCTCTGGAGTCGGCGGCAATAGCACAATCAATAGACACAAAGAATTATCGTGGCTATTATTTGCAGGCACAAGCTTATCAGCAGCTTAAAAATATCAGTGGCGCAGATAAAGAATACCAGCAAGCTCTGGCATTAGCACCGTCGGATTACCAATTGCTAGCTGATTATGCCGGATTTTTGTGTACCAATAATAATTTTGCATTAGCCAAGAATTATTATCTTTCGGCACTGCATTCTGCCGCCAGCAATAAGATTGCTACGCAGCATTTACACATCAATTATGGTGACTGTCTCACCGCACACAATCAATTAGAACTGGCAACCACCAGCTATCTGGAAGCGTTAAAAAGTGAAAGTGCGCCTTTGGCTGCTTATACCGGAGTTAGTTATGCTTATCTATTGGAAAATAACCCTGCTAAAGCCTATTATTATATTTCATTATATCATGGTAATGAGACGGCAGATACCTTGAATATTAAGATAATGAGTGCGCAGCGGTTGCTTATGGCGCAAGATTTAAGCTTATCGCCGGAGAATAAAAAAAACCTCCAGCTTAGTTTAAAAAAATATCAGAATCAATTGCAGCAAATTAATTCATCAACAACCAATTCCAATCTCAAGAGCAATATGACTATAGCCAAACCAAAAATGCCGGCTGAAAATCGCCAAATGGCTAGTCCGCAAATAATACCAGCCAGATCAACAATGACTACCAATGCCGTAACCTTAACTAATGCACTAGCGAACCAAGCAGTTACAACAGCGTATCCTTCGTTATTGCCACGGATAAAGACTTCCTCCGCTGGGCGTAAATACGTTACAGTAATCAAGGGCGACACTTTGTTTAATTTGGCGCTGCGGAGTAATAATAGTGCTGAAAAATTAAGGACATTAAATAAAATGAGTGACAATAATGTAGATAGTGTCGTCATGAGTTAATATTGTTATAATATAGCTTTATATTTTAACTTAGAGATTTATTATGACAATTCCAGCACACAGGAGGCACGATATTTCCGATCGTGTTTGGGCAATTCTAGAAA
>JBPOJK010000080.1:0-17294 GCA_052033675.1 Pseudomonadota bacterium | reverse complement strand
GTAAATCTTCAATCAGCCGTGCATTGGCGGAAATTTTTTCTCCGCGGGTAATTTGGAGGCAAAGATTATCGCAAAGCTCGGCGGCAGCCAGCAAAGCCGCTGAATTTGTCGGTAATACCTGCATCTTTAAAGCGGTTAAATACGAATAAATTCGCAGTAATGCGATATTGACCCGCCGACCACAAAAAGTAAATTCTTTTTGAGTTAGGCCTGAGGTGATACGATAAAGCCCGATTAAATGTTTGGAATTGGCAAAATCAGTTTCGCCTCGGGCTAATAAACGCAGAATATTGGTTAACTCACCAATGCTCAAATAAACCGCTCTCACCCAAATGCGATTATAATAAACTCGCGGAAATAGATTCATCGCCGCGATTACCACGATTAGATAAATAGCACACATCGCAATTAAGTTATAATAAACACCAAAATTGCCGCTGATTTTCAGTGGCGGCAAAATTATACCCAATAAATAACAAACCAGAGCGATGCCAGCAAATAACGGAATCCTGCGCCCCAGCCAGTATAATAAACTCAATAAAAAAGCATTTACCAGAATGGTTGCCAGATTATGATTAACCACCAGATTAACGCAAATATACCAAACAATTGCAATAACCACGAATAGCGCAACAACTTGCTGGCGACGCCGATAGCTCGGCGAAGTTCCGGCAGCAATAATCCCGATCCCCAAAATTGGTAATAACTGGTTCATATACGGCCGACCAAAGATGAAATTTACCAGAAACAAGCAGATGACTACATACAAGGTCTGAAAGGTATTTACCCGTATGATTCCATATTGGTCATAACGGTTTAATGCCTCACTTAGTTTGGATATAGACATATGCACTTACACCGGGATTAAGCGGAAATTGCGAATCAGGGTCGCTGACTTCAATCAACAACGGCACCCGTTGCGGCAAATTCAGCCATTCATTATTGGCAGAAATAACCTGTTGCTGCGAACGGTTAGTGGTATTTTGCCGGTCAGTTACCCACAAATTATTGACAATTACCCCATGAAAAACTCGTTCCAAACCATACATTCTAAGCCAGATTAGCGCCTTATCACCGGGGCGTACCTTGCGTAGATCGGTTTCATTCATATTAGCCTGAATAAACCATTTAGAAGTATTGATAAACGAAAATAGCGGCTGGCGCTGGGTAACCGGTGTTCCCACCGACAAAAACATATTATCAACAACCCCATCACTTCCGGCGCGCACCAGTGTTTCATCCAAATTAATTTTGTCACTATTCATGCTGGCTTTAGCCTGTTCTACGGCTTGTTGTTTTTGACTCAAGCGGCTTTGGTCGATTTTTAACTGGGTAAGATCCGAACTAACCTGCTGTTCCAAACTTTGTACTGAGTATTTGGCATTTTTGATATCCAGCGCGGAGACCGAATTACTTGCCAATGGACTACTTTTCATGGCATATTCAGTTTTGGCTTTATCCAGATTTATTTGTGAACTTTTCAGCGCTGCATTATCTTTGGCTATTTGTTGAATTTGTTCATCCAGACTACTCTTGGCTTGTTGATAAGCAGCCGTACTTTTAGCCAATGCCAGCTTGTAGGGTTCATCATAAACTTGAAATAATGGCTGCCCTTGTTTGACTTTCTGTCCATTTGCAACATAGATTTTTGAAATATAACCGGAGACATCGGCAGCAACGGTTTGATTATTGGCAACTACAAACGCATTGTCGGTAAAGGGAATCAGGTAGGAAAAAAAGCTCACCGCGCCGATTATAATGGCAATTATGATAATAACAATTGGAAAATTTATCTTGTCTTTACATATGTCAATTATCCGATTCATAGAATTCCTTGTGCAATATTTTGTAATATCTATTAAGCCATTATTAACATTTGGCAATGGTTGTGAAAAGTATTTCAGCTTGTCAGAGATTTTATCATATTTAGCAAAAATCTAAGCCCAAAAGCTGTCTTTTAACCCGGATTTAGCTATCTTTATAAGGGATTTATTGCTAAAATACCACAGTGGCAATAAATTCAGCCACGCATAGTCGATTAAACTTGGTAAAATAACGGGTTAAAACAAAATTTAATTTAGGATGTCGCCATATGCAAGTTAATCAGATTCGCAGCAAATTTCTGGAGTTTTTCCAATCCAAAGGTCATGAAATCGTAAAATCAAGCTCATTGATTCCTCACGATGATCCAACCTTATTGTTCACCAATGCCGGAATGAATCAATTTAAGGATACTTTTCTGGGTTTGGAAAAACGCGACTATAGCCGTGCCACCACCGCCCAAAAATGCGTTCGTGCCGGTGGCAAACATAATGATTTGGAAAACGTCGGCTATACCGCCCGCCATCATACTTTCTTTGAAATGCTTGGAAATTTCAGCTTTGGCGATTACTTAAAAACCGATGCCATCAAATATGCCTGGGAATTTCTGACTTCACCACAATGGCTAAACTTACCGAAAGATAAACTCTATGTAACCGTCTATCATACCGACGATGAAGCGTTTGAGATTTGGCACAAAGAAATCGGTTTAGCTGCCGAACGAATTATCCGAATTGGTGATAAAGCTTCCGGCGGATCGGACAATTTCTGGCAGATGGGTGACACCGGTCCATGTGGTCCATGTACTGAAATTTTCTATGATCATGGCGCCGATATTTGGGGTGGCTTACCGGGAACTCCGGAAGAAGACGGTGATCGCTTTATCGAAATCTGGAATAACGTCTTTATGCAATTTAACCGCGATGAAAGCGGTCAATTACATCCGTTGCCAAAACCATCGGTTGATACCGGGATGGGAATTGAGCGGATTTCAGCGGTGCTGCAGCACGTTCACAGCAACTATGAAATTGATTTATTTGTCCAATTGATTGCCGCTGCAGCTACTATTACCAATTGCCACGACAAAAACAATGCTTCATTAAAAGTATTAGCCGATCATATCCGCTCGGTGTCTTTCCTGATTGCCGATGGTGCATTACCATCCAATGAAGGTCGTGGTTACGTTTTACGGCGGATTATTCGCCGCGCAATTCGTCATGGCTACAAGCTTGGCTGCCGGACACCATTTTTCCACAAACTACTGCCGACATTAGTTGCCGAAATGGGCGATGCTTATCCGGAATTACGTTTGGAACAAGAACAGATTGAAAAAGTTATTGTGCAGGAAGAAGAACGATTCTTCCAAACTATCGATCATGGAATGACGTTACTGCAAACCCAATTAACCACCGCCAATAAACAGCTATCTGGTGAGATTGCGTTCAAATTATACGACACCTATGGATTCCCACTGGATTTAACTCAGGATGTTTGCCGCGAACATGATATCACCGTTGACATTGCCGGATTTGATGTGTGTATGGCGCATCAACGGGAAATGGCGAAAGCTGCCGGTAAATTCAAAATGCAAGGCGCACTTGACTATAGTGGTGATGATACCCATTTTATTGGTTATGATGAAACTTCCTGTGATGCCCGGGTGGTAGCACTCTATAAAGACGGCGAAGCGGTTAACCAATTGCACGCCGGTGACGACGGGATTGTAGTATTAAACAGCACGGTGTTTTATGCCGAATCCGGTGGTCAGGTTGGCGATGTCGGAACCATCAGCATCAATGGCGGGGCTGAATGTTTGTTTACCGTTAGTGATACGCAAAAAATCCGCGCGGCGGTGCATGGTCATACTGGAAAACTGGCTACCGGTTCGTTAAAGCTACACGATAAAGTCGTTGCTACAATTGATTTACATGCCCGTCTGGCTACCGCACGGAATCATTCGGTAACCCATTTGTTGCACAAGGCACTGCATGAAGTAATTGGCACTCATGCCACCCAAAAAGGTTCGTTGGTCAATAGTGATTATACCCGTTTTGATTTTGCCAACGATGGTGGACTGACTGCCGCACAAATTGAAGAAATTGAACGGATTGTTAATCATGTAATCATGCAGAATTACGAAGTGGCAATCGAGGAAATGAGCTTTGATGAGGCGCAAAAAGCCGGAGCGATGGCATTATTTGGCGAAAAATACGGCGATAGCGTGCGCGTGGTAAAAATGGGTGAATTTTCTACCGAATTGTGTGGCGGAACTCACGTCATTCAAACCGGCGATATCGGGTTTTTCAGCATTGTCAGCGAAGGTGGAATTGCCAACGGTATCCGCCGAATTGAAGCGATTACCGGCGAAAAAGCCGTCATTCGCATGCAAAAAAATCTGGCAATTCTTGATACCGCCCGCGACCAGCTCAAAGCGCAAAGCAATGATGTGATAAATGGCAAAATCGAAGCCTTGCAAACCGAAAATAAAGCTCAGGCCAAAGAAATCGCGGAATTAAAAGCTAAAATTGCCGCCTATCAAGCCGAAGGTCTGGTTAATCAAGCCATTATCCTAAATAATGGCAGCAAGCTTCTGGTGTTGCGGATGGATGGCAGCGAAAGCAAAACCTTGGTCGAGTTAATCGACAAGCTTAAAGATAAGCTCGGCAGCGGAATCGTCATTCTGGGTGCGGTCAATGGTGAACGGGTAAATCTGGCGGTAGGGGTGACCAAAGATTTGACCACTACTTATAAAGCTGGCGAAATCGTCGGCAAACTCGCGGCGCAAGTTGGCGGTAAAGGCGGCGGTCGTCCGGATTTAGCCCAAGCAGGTGGAACTGAAATTGCCAAACTTGGCGCAACGCTGGATGGTGCGATTAGCTTGTTTCAATAAATTAACTAATGTTGCGCACGCATCCATACTTTAGCGCTAAATTTATTTGAGCACTTGATTGTGAATATAAAATCAGTGTGCCCATGAGAAAAAATCAATAACATAGCGTTAAATTCTTTATTATGCGTAACAGCAAAAATTAATAAAGGCGGATCTCAAAAATCAGCCTTTTTTCTTTTTAAATTTTTACTCACTAAAACCATGCAATTACTCAATTCTCCGGTCAGTTCATTTGAATATGCCGGAACCACTATTTATGTCAAACGGGATGATTTACTCCATCCCGAATTTAGCGGCAATAAAGCCCGCAAACTGGCATATTTTCTCGAAAATCCACCCACGGAAATCACAAGCCTGGTAGGTTACGGCGGCACGCAATCCAACTTAATGTATTCGCTCTCGGCATTAGCCAAATTAAATCACTGGCAATTTCGCTATTACACTAAAACCCTATCGCGACAGGCCGCCAAAAGCCGCAACGGTAATCTGGCCGCTAGCTTAAACAACGGGATGGAATTAATTGAATTAAATAGCGATTACGATCGTGTAACCTCTGCATTAATCAGCACACCGAAGCAATTGGTTATCCGGCAAGGCGGCGCACAGATTGAAGCCGAACATGGCTTACAACAACTCGCCCAAGAGATTATTTTATGGGCACAGCAAAATAACTTTGCCAATCCGGCAATATTTGTTGCTTCCGGCACCGGTGCCACCGCGTTATTTTTACAAAAACATCTGCCATTTGACGTTTATACCACCAATTGTGTCGGCAGCCCCGATTATCTGCGCCAACAATTCAATGAACTAATGAGCAAATCCCCTAAACCGTGGCAACTACCGTTAATTCTTGCCAATATTCACTATCGCTTTGCAACCCCTGATACTACACTTTACAGCACCATAAACCGCATCATCGAAACCAGCCAAATCGAATTTGATTGGGTTTATGATCCGGTGGGCTGGCAAATTTTAATCGACAATCTAGCGCAACTACCGCAACCGCTTCTCTACCTGCATTGCGGCGGATTGTTGGGCAATGAAACCATGTCCAAACGTTATCAATATCATTTTAACCGGAGTCTACCATACTAGATACTAGACCCCTTGCTATCTTTATTATTTTACCGCCATAGCTACCGGATTAATACAGGGAATCGGCTCTTTTTTCGCCGCCCCTAATTCGTCTATACTCAAACTGATCCAAAAGACTGGCAGGCGATGTGCGACGACGCTTACAACTGTAAGTGAGGAGCATATCAACGACCCAGTATAACGAGCCTGATTGAGTATAACAATAAATTTTATTTTGCTCCTTCTGCTTTAGCCAACGCTTCTGACGGGTCAATACTTAAATCTGCCTGTAAAAATTCTGCTGATTCCGGCAAGGCTATTTTAAAATCGGTCTCTTCTGCCAACGTTACCTGCAAGTCAGTTGCTGTAATTTCAAGAACATGCCCACCGAATTTTCTGTCATCACTTAATAAATGCAAATGATAACCCGGTACATTCAAAGTTTTAGCATATGCCGGTGTCCAGAAACCAACTAAAGTTCCTTTACAGTTACTGACATCAAAAACCGCCTGCGCATTGGTTGCGCTCACCAAATCAACCCCTTGCTCGCTTTTACATGCCACCCGATACTGGACATGTTCAAAAACCCCTGAAATACAAATTGATGTAAAAATATTAGATGACGTTCTTAAGCCATCAATTTGCTGGCACAAATCCGCCCAACTAGTAACATTCTCCAGAATTAATTCAGACTGCGGAGTAAAAATGGTAGTCGTCCAAAATGGTGCCAAGGCATCATCTGCAGCCAGTGCTAGTGATCCATCGCTTTTAGCCTGCCAAACTTCACCATTTAACATTATACCTTCACCGTCCAGTTCATCAAAAGTACCTAAACCAAAATTACCATGCTTTTTTATCTCGGATACCGTCATGCAACCATTATAAATACCCTGTACCAAAGCAGTCGAAGTTGATACCTGAAATAAAGTATGGTGATTAATATCCAATTCTGCGGCAAGTGCTGCCTGAATCACGTGATCGGGTGTTTCTCCGGTACGCTGGCAACGCTCGATAATAGCTTGCCATAGCGCCGATGAAACCCTTGATTTTATTAAATGCCCATAATAATGATGCTTCTTCATGATAATCTCCGGATTAATTTACAAAACTTTGGATTACATCCTGCATCAAACGCATATTTTGTGAATAATCAATTGGGATATTGATTAATACCGGAACATCGCTATTAGTGGCTTCCTGAAGAACGCTGGCAATTTCATCTGCCGATTTGATATTGTAGCCTTTGCAGCCAAATGTTTTGGCGTAACTCTCTACATCATAATGACCAAGACTGACACCAGCAGTATCACCATCATAATGCGCAGCCTCCTGAAAGGAAACCATATCATATGATGCGCTATCCCAGATTAGATGGATAAACTTAACCCCCAGTCGTTTTGCGGTTTCCAGTTCCATCGCGCTAAACAAAAAGCCACCATCTCCGGAAACGGAAATCACCCGTTTCTCCGGATACATCAAGCTAGTTGCGATAGCCCACGGCAATGCAACACCAAGAGTTTGCTGCCCATTACTAACCAACACCTGCCGGGCATATTCAGCGCCGTAATAACGGTTCATCCAGATATAATTGGAACCTACATCCAATGCAATCCGGGTATCAGCGGTAATAATTTTCTGTAACTCATGGATAACCCGCAGCGGATGAACCGGAGTCCCATTTAGTTGGGTGCCTTCTGCTACTGTCAGTTTATTTTGATTCAAAGCTTCAGTTACAGCATTGGCAAATTCGGGATCAATGGTTGGCGATAATTTACCAACCAATAAATCCAGAGATCCACCAATTTCACCAATAATTTCTACTTCAGGAATAAAATCATTATCCTGATCGGCAGCTATAACGTCAATGGCAATTAATTTGCGGTGATTGTTACGGTTCCAGATATTAGGATCATATTCAATCGCATCGTAACCGATGGTAATAACACAATCCGACTGATCCAGCAAATGATCTGCTGGTTGATTACGAAATAAACCTATCCGCCCGACAAATGTTTCACTATCTTTAGGCTGTGCCCACTTACCCGGACCTTGAAAGGTTGCCGTATAGGGAATTTTGGTTTTTGCCAGAAAACTCTGTACCGCGTCTGCAACCTCTGGTTTTGATGCCTGCATACCAAAAATTATCATCGGTCGTTTGCTGCCATTAATCAACTGTGCTGCAGCATTGATGGCGATCTCCGATCCTATTCCCTGTGGTACTGCCTTACCCCAGGCCTGACTGAGATCGCCATCAAAAGGTGCCAAACCGATATCTTTTGGCAAAGAAATAAACGCCGCACCTGCACGACCGCTTTCAGCCGCACGAATTGCATTGCCCATAATCTCAGTCAGTTGATTGCTTGTAACTACTTCTGCACTATATTTAGTTACCGTTTTCATCAAAGTAACGGCGTCCAGCGACTGATGGGTTTTTTTAAGTCTCTCACTAACCGGGACTTCGCCGCCAATTGCCAAAACAGGATCTCCTTCACTGGTTGCGGTTGCTAACCCAGTAATCAAATTGGTAACCCCTGGACCGGAAGTAGCAATACATACTCCTATCCGCCCGGTAATCCGCCCAAATGCAGCCGCCATAAAAGCAGCGTTTTGTTCGTGACGAACCAGAACCAGCTTAATTTTTGAATGCTTTAATGCAATAAATAAGCTGTCAATCTTGGCACCAGGCACCCCAAACACATGGGTAACTCCTAAATTCTCAAGAATTTTTACTATTGCCTGCGAGCAATTTAATGACTGAGTTGTATTTAACATTTTAATTTTCCTTTTCAGACTCCAGATTAGCATTTAACAATCTAGGAAAGATTCGCAACCCCTCCGGATTTTTGACTAGAGTCCAGGTTTTAGTGTTGAAAACCTGAAGCTGTCATAATCCAAAGAAAAATATTTTTATTAGTCGATATTCTAACATGCTACCCAGCCAAAACTATGTGTTTTTGTAGGGGGCAGAGTAGTAGCAAATTTTTTAACGCCGCAATAAAATATCGACTAGGCTTAAAAATTAATTATTTGCTCAGCGGCAAGAACGTGTGGCGCAATAACGACATCCGCACCCGCCATTTTGGCTTTACTAATATTTTCAGCATACAGAATTCTGGCAACAATCTTTGGTGGATTAGCAAGCTTATGAGATAGAATATATTCCCGCGTGTTCATTGTCCCAAATATGGTAGCTTCATCCGAATCATACGAAATAATTATTAAAGATGATAATTCAGCCTGCACTCTCAAAAGTGTATCTTTATGACCTATATACGGAGCAATAAATAATTTTTTTTCATCAATTAATTTTTGCCTGTCAAAATCTATATCTTTTACAGTATCAATTATAAGAAATTCTTTTTGTTGTTTTAAATAGTATTCAATTAAAATTTTGGTAAAAATCCCATATCCAACTATTAGCACATGATTTTTCATCCCCACCTTGCCTTTATTCAATAGGTTAAGAAAGTTTTTTAGATGTTTATTTATATTAAAAGCAATAAATGTAATACTCGTAGCAAAAACAACCATTCCTATAAGTATCATACTGATAACAAATATTTTAGCTAATATTGTTTTGGGGTAAACATCACCATAACCAACTGTGCTATATGTTACAATCGTAAAATATAACGAATCCAAAATTGAGTCAACACCAACAAAACTCTCACGAAATAAATATGTTCCAATGATACCATAAAATAACGCAAAAATAAAAAATCCAAAAATAAAAATGAATTGATATGAAATAAACAAATCTTGGTTAAAGATGTTGCGAAATATCAATAGAACACATAACAATGGAATAGTTACCCAAAATATTCCATAATTAGACAAAAAAAATAAATTATTACATGCAATTAGTACTAGTAGCAACATAGTAATTTGCCAAATAATCTTCGACCTACCATATAAAAGCAAGCCTACAAATAAACTAAAATACACTGATATGATCTGTATAAATATCTGGACATTATTTATATAAGGCGTAACTTGGCTGCCTATTGAATGTTTGTTCAACTGAGGTAAAACGTCTTTAATAAATAAAAAAAACGAATATGCTATGACACTTACGCTGCATAGCTTTGCAATCAAATTATAATATTTTGACAAAATATCATCCATTATAAATTAGTAATGGTTAGTAACACACTACCAACCATTACCAACAAATAACACATTAACAATTACTATTGACCGTACATTTCTTTAAGATGCCCATTAAAGAAATCTAATGCATTACCATAGTCCAGTTCTCCAGTAATAAGCTCAATATAAACCCCAGAATTATGTTGGCGAGCTTGCTCCATTGCACTAGCTAGCTCCTGTTCTGTAGTTACCTTAAAAGATAACCAATTTTTACAACCAAAAGCATCTGGTAACTTAGCGTAATTCAACTGAGCCAAATCATCATAACTAGGGTGAGGATCTAATTCTAGCGCTCGCTCAACCATAAAACCATTATTATTGATTAAGAAAATAATAGGGTTTACGTTATAACGCCCCATCACGCCGATTTCATTCAATGTTAATTGATGAGATCCTTCACCGGTTACAAAAATAGTCCGTGACTCCGGTTTTGCAAGAGCAACACCAAATGCAGCTGGGGTACCCCAACCAATTGACCCCCACAAAGTTTGATTATGGTATTTAGTACCTGCCGGAATTTGGAATTTGGGTAAATTTAAAGATGAAGAACCTGTCTCAACAACAAAATTATCACTTGGTTGTAAGAAATGCAATAATTGATTATAAAAAGTTTTTAGTGTTAATGAGGCATTACCAACTGGTAGTTTTTTCAATACTGGTTTTTTGTAGTTTGCTACAAAATTAATCACACTAACCACATCAAGTAACTTATCCAATAACTCACCTAAAAATACATTAGTTACTACTGTTTTATTATCTTCCACATATTGTGGTGCCAAATTCAATACTTTTGAGACATCTAAATTATTTGTAAACCCTGCTGTATTAAAATCCGACCAGAAAGCATCACCAAGATTTAATACAATATCAGCATTTTCAATCAGATTTGCAGTACCTTCATCAGATAATAAACCGGCATAAAAACCAGCATACTGCTTATGTTGCTCTGGAAGCACGCCTTTGTCATGCGGCATCAATACAAATGGAATGTTAAGTTTTTCAATCAATTTTAATGTTTTGTCTGTAACACCAAAGCGATCTAATTTAATAGAAGGAACCGCAACAATATTTTTCGTTGAAGACAATTTACTCATCACTAAATTCACTGCTTGCTGTAGCTGCTCTGGATTACTTTTAATCGCATCACAATCATTATCTTCTAACGAGGTATCTGTCACTGGACGAGTACCGTCGTCAAGACCTATTTGCAGATACGCCGGTTTACGATGTTTGAAAGCTTCTTTAATTACTCGATTCATTTCACGTACTGCATTATCAGGCGTAATAACCGCCGAAACACAAGCCGCTGAAGAAGATAAATCAAAAAAATTCCCAAAAACACCATCACCCAATGTATGGTGAACACATTTATGTTTTGCAACAGCTAAATCATTTGGTGCTCCAACAAGGTGGAATACAACTACATTCTCAGCTTTTGAACCCATAACACCATTTAGTGCGCTTAGTTCGCCTACCGCATAAGTAGTACATAAAATAGCAGCACCTCTAACACGTGCATAACCATCGGCCGCATAGCTAGCATTCAACTCGTTGGCACTAACAATGTTATCAAGCCTTTCATTACCAATTAAGGCGTGATCAATTGCAAATGCAAAATCTCCAGGAACAGAAAAGGAATGCCCAATACCCAAATCAACCAATCTAGCCACAACATATTCTGCAGTTGTCTTTGCTAAACGAGCGGTATCAAAATATTTTTTTCCAGTGACATACATAGTTAGACTCCAATCTTAACTTTAGAAATTTTTCAACAAACTAACCTTACTCTACCGACTAAATTTTAGAAGGTACACTATTGTACCCCCCCCCCAAAAAAAAAAGTCAAATGTTATTTGTTAGCCCCATAAATTTTGGGCTCTTATGCTTTTTGAGTCGGTTAACCGCAAATTTTATCGTTGAACTATTTTATCCCCCAGCTAGAAATAACCGCCTTGGCTACAATGAATTTTATCCGTATATCCAGAGTGGTTATATGGTATAATTACCCCTATTAATTTTACCGTTATATTCAATAGGGAGATTCCTAAATGGAGAAAAAAGTTTTAACCGTATGTCCGTACTGCGGTACTGGCTGCAAACTAAATCTGGTGGTTAAAGACAATCAGGTTATCCGCGCCGAAGCCGCTGATGGGCGTAACAATGAGGGAAATTTATGCCTGAAAGGCTACTATGGTTGGGATTTCCTGAATGATCCGCAATTACTGACTTCGCGGCTGCAATATCCAATGATCCGTAAAAATGGCAAATTAGAGCGCGCATCTTGGGAAGAAGCAATTAAACTTGTTGCCGATAATTTGTTAAAAATCAAAGAAAAATATGGTGCCGATGCAATCATGGGTGCCGGTTCTGCCCGTGGCCCGGGTAATGAATCCAATTATGTCATGCAAAAATTTATCCGCGCGGTAGTTGGCACCAATAATATTGACCATTGTGCGCGGGTTTGTCATGGTCCTTCAGTTGCTGCCCTGCGTTCAGTTTTGGGACGTGGCGCAATGTCATTCTCAATTCCTGAAATTGACGACACCGATTTAATGTTTGTGATTGGTTACAATCCAAGCGAATCTCATCCCCTAGTCGCACGGCGGATGCTCAAAGCCAAACAAAAAGGTGCCAAATTGATCGTTGCCGACCCACGCTTTACCGATACCATTACCAATGCCGATTTATGGCTGCCACTAAAAGGCGGTACCAATATGGTGCTAGTGAACGCATTAGGCAATGTCCTAATCAGCGAAAAATTGTACAAAGCCGATTATATTGCCAAGCATACCACCGGTTTTGATGAATACATTAAAAATGTTGAGAAATTTACTCCTGAATATGCCGAAACCATTACTGGCGTTAAAGCTGATGACATCCGCAAAGCCGCCCGCGAATTAGCTAAAGCTAAAAATGCGATGATTATGTGGGGTATGGGTGTTACCCAATTTGGACAAGCAGTTGATGTAATCAAAGGTTTGGCTAGTCTGGCATTATTAACCGGTAATTTCGGTCGCCCAAGCGTTGGTGTTGGTCCAGTACGCGGACAAAACAACGTTCAGGGAACTTGTGACATGGGCGTATTGCCGAATTTCTATCCTGGCTACCAAAATGTTACCGATGATGCAGTTCGTAAAAATTTTGAAAATGCGTGGGGAACTAAATTATCGCCTAATATTGGTTATCACATTACCGAAGTACCGCATTTGGTGTTACACGAGCATAAAATCAAAGCTTTCTATATTCTCGGTGAAGATCCGGCACAAAGTGACCCGAATGCCGCCGAAGTCCGCGAAGCTCTTGATGAACTCGACTTTGTGGTAGTTCAGGATATTTTCATGAATAAAACCGCTCTTCACGCCGATGTGATTTTACCGGCAACTTCATGGGGTGAACATGAGGGAATTTATTCAGCTGCCGACCGCGGATTCCAAAAAATCAACAAAGCGGTTGAACCAAAAGGTGAGCAAAAACCTGATTGGCAGATTATTTGTGAAGTGGCTACGGCGATGGGTTATCCAATGCACTACAATAACACCGAAGAAATTTGGGATGAAATGCGTAGTGTTACGCCAATATTTGCCGGTGCCAGCTATGAAAAAATCAATCGCGAGGGTGTAATCCAATGGCCGTGTTATGATGATGAAGATCCAGGTACCCAATATCTGTACAAAGACAGTCAGTTTGATTTACCGGGTGGCAAAGCGGTTCTTTTTGCCTGCGAATGGCGTCCGCCGCTAGATCGTCCGGATCAAGATTACCCATTGGTATTATCTACCGTTCGTGAAGTTGGGCATTATTCTGCGCGTACCATGACCGGAAATTGCCGGGCATTGGCAAAACTGGCCGACGAACCAGGCTTTATCCAGATAAATCCGCAGGATGCGGCAGAACTAGGAATTAAAGACCGTGAATTGGTCAAAGTAGTTTCGCGCCGGGGTAGCGTAGTTACCCGTGCCGATGTTAGCGACCGCGCCTTAAAAGGTGCGACTTATATGACTTATCAATGGTGGATTGGTCACTGTAATGAGTTAACCGGCGATGCCTTGGATCCGATTTCCAAAACTCCGGAATACAAATATTGTGCGATTCGGCTGGAACCAATCAGTGATCAACCGGCGGCGGAACAGTTTATTGTTACCGAATATAACCGGATTCGCAAACAAATGCGCGTAGCAGCAGCGCAATAACCCATGATTTAATATATCGCAGAAAATGGCTTGCCGCGGTTTTCTCTCCAGGAACTAAAATGACGAATAAATCAACCAAATTTGTAATTGCCGATGCCAATAAATGTATCGGCTGCAAAATATGTGAGGTAGCCTGCCATGCTGCCCATGATGAAGTAAATTATACCGTTGGAGCACAAAGTGCTCCGATTATCCCGCGCTTGCATGTATTGCAAATTGCCGGCAAATCGGTACCGGTTCAATGCCGCCATTGTGAAGATGCACCGTGTGCCAATGTTTGTGCCATCGGTGCCATTAGCGAACAGGATGGCAAAATTCTAATCAATGAACAAACCTGTATCGGTTGCAAAGCCTGTTTGATTGCCTGTCCATTTGGCGCAATTGACTTATTACCGCAAACTGTCAATGGTAATCAGGTATTGCAGGCACGGCTGAAAACATCAGCGATTGCGGATAGTACCAAAGTTAACTTAACCGCCTATAAATGCGATTTATGCGACGGTCTGGAAACTCAAGCCTGTATCAAAGCCTGCCCGGAAGGCGCTTTACGGCTTTATGATTCAGAACAAGATACTCGTGCCAAAGCCTTGCAAGCGGCATTGGCACTAAATGCAATTTAACAAAGGATAGTTCAATACTCAATGTATTACACGGGTGGACGCGACGGACGCAAAAAAGTGTTCCGCTGTGTACACATAAGTACATGAGGAATATTTTTTAAAGGACAACAAAGTCCACGTTTGAAAGATGAAGAGTATATGTCACATAATTTAATTCATATCGACAAAGACATTTGCACCGGCTGTCGCCGTTGCGTTGAAGTCTGTCCGGTTAACGCCATTGACGGCGAATTTGGTCAGCCGCATGAAATTAATCTTGAAACTTGTGTTGCCTGCGGTCAATGCGTACAGGTTTGTAGTTCCTACGCCAGTGCCATGGATTGCGGTAGCGAAGTTTATGCACAAAAACTGGAGCAGCGCGGAATGCTGCCAACGGTTACCGAACCATTGTTTGCCGCCTATGCGCAATGCCATGTCAAACAAGTAAAAGAGGCGATTGCCAATCCGGAAATTTATACCGTCGTGCAGTGTGCTCCGGCGGTACGGGTGGCAATTGGTGAAGAATTTGGTATGCCTTTGGGTTCATTGACTCCTGGAAAACTGGCTGCTGCTTTACGGCGGCTAAAAATTGATCGGGTATATGATACCAATTTTGGTGCCGATATTACCATCATGGAAGAAGGCAGCGAATTAATTCAACGCGTGCTAGCCAAAGCCAAAGATCCGCAAGTAAAATTACCAATGCTGACCTCTTGTTGTCCGGCATGGGTAAAATTCATTGAGCAAGATCATTCAGATTTATTACCACATTTATCCAGCGCCCGCTCGCCAATGAGCTGTGCCGGTCCGGTATTTAAAACGATTGGTGCCGAAATGGATAATGTTGACCCTGCCAAAATTTTCAGTTTTGCGGTAATGCCGTGTACCTGTAAACATTTTGAAGCGGCGCGTCCGGAAATGAAATCCAGCGGTTATCAAGATACCGATTTGGTAATTACCACTCGTGAGCTGGCTCAATTAATCAAAGACCAAGGTATTGATTTTGTTAATCTGCCGGATGAAAATTTTGATCAGCCCTTTGGCGAATATAGCGGCGCTGGTGCGATTTTTGGTGTAACCGGCGGGGTGATGGAAGCGGCATTAAGAACCGGTTATGAATTAGTTACCAAACAGCCAATTCCAAATCTGGATCTAGATTTTGTCCGCGGTGACAATGGTTTGCGTTCAGCAGAAGTAAAAATGGGTGATCTGACTGTCAAAGTAGCGGTAGTTGCTGGCTTGGATTCGGCAGAAAAAGTATTGGCAACCGTGCGTGATGGTAGTTGTGATTATCATTTTGTCGAAATCATGACTTGTCCGGAAGGCTGCATGACCGGTGGCGGACAGCCGAAATTGTTACTCGAGGAACACCGCAAACTGGCATTTAACAAACGCCGCGAAGCATTATATAATCATGATAAAGATTTGCCAACCCGCAAATCCCATGAAAATCCATCAATTAAAAAACTTTATGGTGAGCACCTCGGTGAGCCGTTAGGTCATGAAGCCCATCATTTATTACATACTACCTATACTCCAAGAAAGGTGAAATAACATGAGCAGATTTGTTGTCGGAGATCCCAAAAAATGTATCGGCTGTAAAACTTGTGAAATTGCCTGTGTTGATGCTCATAGCAGTCAGAATATGTTTTTGTCCAATCATAATGAAATTCAATTTCAACCGTGCTTAACGGTTATAAAAACTGCCGGATTCAGCGTCCCAACCCAATGCCGCCAGTGCGAGGACGCACCCTGCGCCAATGCCTGCCCGAATGGTTCAATTTATGAAAAAGACGATGCCATTTACATCAACAAAGACACCTGCATTGGCTGTAAAACCTGTATGCTGGCGTGCCCATTTGGGGCGTTAACCCTTGTTGAATACCTAGGTAATTCCGGTGAAAAAGTAATTCAACCAGGTTTGCAAACCAGTGACAGCCGAAACCAGCTATCTGCAAAAACTAAGCTGGTTGTACAAAAATGTGATTTATGTAGCGAGCGCACCAATGGCTGTGGTCCGGCATGTGTGCAAATGTGCCCAACTGGAGCACTCCGGATTGTTGAAAGCGAAAGTATCGAGGAAGCAATTGCAAAAAAGCGTTTGCAAAGTGCCAATAGCCTCGGTCAACTATAACGGATATTAAACGTCGCGGCTAGTTAATTTTATCTAGATAGTGTCGTCATGAGTTAATATTGTTATAATATAGCTTTATATTTTAACTTAGAGATTTACTATGACAATTTCAGCACACAGGAGGCACGATATTTCCGATCGTGTTTGGGCAATTCTAGAAAATAGTTTACCAGGTCGCAAAGGTCAGTGGGGACGCGAAGCAAAAGATAACAGACTGTTTATCAATGCAGTATTTTGGATTTTACGTACTGGGGCACCGTGGCGCGATTTACCACCAGACTATGGCGACTGGAAAAATACACATCGTAGATTTTGCCGGTGGCGCGATAAATTTATTTGGGAAAAGTTATTGGAGCAACTCATTATTGAGCCGGATTTTGAATGGCTAATGATAAATGCAAGCCATATAAAAGTACACCCCCACGCAGCAGGTGCTG
>JBPOJK010000002.1:0-5087 GCA_052033675.1 Pseudomonadota bacterium | reverse complement strand
ATTATTTTTCCGCTCAATAATCTTTTCGCTGATTACCACACTATTATGTTTGATGATAGGTTATCCCTTGGCATTGATGATTGCCCGAAGTCCCAAAAAATACCGCGATTTATTGTTATTGTTAGTGATTATTCCGTTTTGGAGTAACTTCTTGATTCGGGTCTATGCGTGGATGATTATTTTAGGACCTAATTGGGCGATTAGCCATATCGTTAATTATGTATTGGCGATTTTTGGTCAACCGCCGGTCGATCTATTATATTCATCAGTGGCTGTAATTATTTGTTTGGTATATATTAATCTGCCGTTTATGATTTTGCCGTTATATGCCAATCTTGAAAAACACGATCCGGCGCTACTTGAAGCTTGCCGTGATTTGGGTTCTACCCGCCGGGAGTCATTCTGGAATATTACGATACCATTAAGTTTACCGGGAATTTTTGCTGGTTGCGGACTGGTGTTCATTCCTTGTATCGGGATGTTCGTGGTACCGGAATTGGTTGGCAATAACTGCTCGCTGATGATCGGGAACCTGATTAAACTTCAATTCCTGCAGACGATGAATTGGCCATTGGGCAGCGTTACTTCAATAATTATGACCCTGTGTGTATTGGCAATTTCATTGATTGTGGCTTATATTGCCGGACATAGTGGAGGATTAAAATATGCACGTAAGTAAAATTTCTCCACAATTGCGAATTGGTGGAATTTTGGTCTATTTGTTTTTATATATTCCGCTGATTGTTCTGATTGTCTATTCGTTCAATGATTCGCGGGTGAATGTTGGTTGGGTTGGATTTACGCTCAAATGGTATAAGGTGTTATTTCATGACCGCCAATTAATTGATGCCGCGCTTAACTCCATCATAATTGCACTGATTGCCAGCACGGTGTCGGTGATTTTGGGAACTATCGCCGGAGTCGCATTGCATCGCTATAAAGTGCCGCTATTATCGGCATTGGTAATGATTCCGGTTGCCGCACCTGAATTACTGGTCGGGGTATCGTTGCTGTTATTTTTTCTCTTGATTAATTTTACCCTGGGAATGAGTTCAATTATTCTCGCGCATATCGCGTTTTGTTTGTCATTTGTGACCATTTCGGTAAAAACCCGGATGCACGGAATGGATGATAGCCTGATTGATGCCGCCCGTGATTTGGGTGCTTCGCCGGTACGAGCATTTTTTCTGGTATTATTGCCGACCATTCTGCCGGGGGTAATTGCCGGCTGGTTGATGGCATTTACCTTGTCGCTGGATGATTTTGTGATTACCTTCTTTACCGCTGGCGTTGGTTCAAGTACCTTACCGTTGGCGATTTATTCGATGCTAAAAATGGGGGTAACGCCGGAAATTAATGCTGCTTCGACCATCATCATATTATGTACGCTGGTTTTGACTTCGGTTGCCACCAAACTATCTCCACAATTATTTAAGTAGGCAGGAATAATATTGAAAAAATTATTGGGCTTGATTGGACTGACAATTATGGCGGGGATGGCGCTGGCTACCGATTTTAACCTCTATATTGGCTCCAATTATATTGCCGATAGTACGGTGGCGCGCTTTGATAGCCAAAACAAATGCACCCTTAATCAAAACTTCTTCAATGATAATGATGAAATGTTGGCTAAAATTGCCGCGGGTGCCAATGGTTATGATGTAATTGTTGCAACCAGTTATGCGGTAGAGCAGTTGGCGGCAATGGGTAAAATTCAATCGTTGGATAAATCGAAGCTGTCAAACCTCAAATATATTGATAAACAGTTTCTCAATGAGCCGTATGATCCGGGCAATAAATATTCGGTTCCCTATGCTTACACACCAGTCTTTTTGGCTTATAATCAGGGGATGATGAAAGCCTTGGGAATAGTTCCGGATAGTTGGGCGGTGATTTTTGATCCACGCTATCTCAAAAAGCTTAAAGGGCATGTGACGGTGTTTGATTCGTCGCGAAATGTAATTGCGGCGGCATTATTATATCTTGGCAAAGATCCCAATTCGGCTAATCCGGATGATTTGAATGCAGCAATGGCAGTAATCAATAAGGCTGCTCCATATTGGGCAAAATTTGACAGTGATAGTTACTATCGCGGCTTGTTACGGGGTGATATCTGGTTATCAATGAGTTATTCGATTGATATTTTTAAAACCATGCAGGATGCTAAAGCCGCCAAATCGCCGGTTCAAATCGGCGCAATGCTCCAGCGTGAGGGTAATATGTACGAACTTGATAACATGGTAATTCCGAGTTTCAATCATAATCCACAACTGGCATATGCTTTTATCAACGAAGCATTAAGCCCGCAAAGTGCCTATGAGTTATCGATGATGACCGGTTCAAGTGTGCCCAATTCGACCGCGATTCAACGCTTAAACCCGGAGGTCCGCCAGTTGCCATGGATTTATCCGCAAAATATGCAAAAAATGTATGTATTTAAGGCCTATCCGCCCAAAACCCGGATACTGGTCAGTGAGTTATGGACTGAGACTAAAATGAATGGAACTTGTGGCTTGTAATTAGCAGATTATTTTGAGTCATGTGTTTGTTTTTGAGTTAATATTCAGTTGATAATGTTTTATACGGTTGGAGTATGCGTGTAAATCGTTTAATTTTGGCTGTAATAATTTCTTTGGCAGTAAACTTGCTTTATGCCCTGCAACCGGTGGTGAATTTGTATACCACTTCCAATTATATTGCCGATTCAACGGTAGCTGAGTTTGAAAATCACTGCCGGTGTAAGCTGTTTTTAAATTATTTTAGCGATCCGCAAGAGATGGCTGCGAAAATTGCGGCTGGAGCAAGCGGTTATGATGTTATCATTGGTACCGGCTATGCCATTCAGGATTTGCATAAAATGGGTAAACTTGCACCGTTAGATTTGCAAAAAATTCCCAACCGTGTCAATTTAGAGTCTCAATTTCTTCACCAGGGTTTTGATCCCAACAATAATTATTCATTACCTTATGCTTATACGCCGATATTTTTAGGCTATAATAAAACTAAACTTGAGCAGTTGGGGATAGTTCCCAATAGTTGGGCAGTAATTTTTGAGGATAAATATCTGCAAAAACTGCAGGGCAGAGTTACCGTCTTTGATTCGCAGCGCAATGTTTTTGCCGCCGCGTTGTTATATCTGGGTAAAGATCCTAATTCCAGTAATCCCAATGATTTAACTGCTGCCCGCAAACTAATTGAGCATGCCTCACGTTATTGGGCGCGTTTTGATAATACCACCTATTACCGTTCACTATTAAATGGTGAAGTTTGGTTGGCGATGAGCTATTCCAATGATTTATATAATACTTTGCAGGATGCCCAAAAAGCCCATTTGCCGTATCAATTATCCGGAATGCTGCAACACGAGGGAAATATGATAGAATTGGACAATCTTGTAATTCCGGTGTCAGCAAATAATCCGCAACTGGCTTATCAGTTTATCAACACCGTTTTGGAATCAACAAGTGCGGCGGCTTTGAGCAATACAACCGGTTCAAGTGTTCCGAATGCTCCGGCTATTAAGCAATTGCCACATGACTTAACCGCAATTGACTGGATTTATCCGCGAAAAGATGAAAAAATCTATGGCTTTACTGCTTACCCGCCCAAAACCCGGATTACGGTCAACGAGGCGTGGGCAGAATTAAAAATGGAATGTCATTCAACATGCCACTGATTAAATATCGTCATATCCGTAAGGTCCCGCGCAGAGGACGCACTATTTTATGGTTTGTTGCCGCACCGTAAAATCATGTTTAAAGAAGCCGCTGCAGCGGGATTGTTTGCGACTATTGCCTTTATCGGTATTCAAGCATATTTTAACTGGTGCATGGAAAGTCTGCGCGAGCAGTATGTTCTTCTTTATGGTACACTGGTTACATTACCAATATTTTTATTATGGATATATCTTTCTGTTCTGGTTTTGTTAGTTGGCGCACAAATTATATGCTCATTAAAGATTTCGCGGCATCTGGTTTGATATGATTTTTGGCAAAACATTTTTCAGAAATTATCGATTAAATTATTCTTATATGCTACCGCGCTGTTTGCAGCGCGGTTTATTTTATTGAATAATTAGCTTTGTTTAAACTCCGGAATAGGCGGCAAACCCACCATCAACCGGAATCACTACGCCGTTGACAAATCCTGAGGCTTTATCATCCGCTAACCATAATAGCGTTCCGATTAATTCATCCGCTTCCCCAAAACGGCCCATCGGCGTATGGGCAATAATTTTTTCGGCACGCGGTGTCCATTCGTCCTCAGCCGTTTTTAATAAGTTATAATTTTGCTGAGTCAGAAAAAAACCCGGCGCAATCGCATTGACGCGAATTTGCGCGGGCGCAAAATGTACTGCCAACCATTGGGTAAAATTATTAATTGCCGCTTTGGCAGCACTATAAGCCGGAATTTTAGTCAGTGGACACAAGGCGCTCATCGAAGAAATATTGATAATCGAGGCATGCGGTTTGTTTAGCATCTGTTTGCCAAAGACCTGCGATGGGATTAGCGAGCCCATGAAATTTAATTTAAAAACAAAGTCGATCCCCTGTGGATCCAAATCAAAAAATGTGGTTTTACCTTCGGTTTGCTCTGCCGTAGCAGAGTAGGTTTCTTCGCTGCTGGTACCTTTGGGATGATTGCCTCCAGCGCCATTTATCAGCAAATCACAATTGCCCAATTGCTTAACAATAATTGCCGCGGCTTGTTCGACACTAGCTTTATCTGTGACATCGGCAGCAACCGCCAGCGCCATTCCGCCGCTGGAATTAATTTCCGCTGCGAGTTGTTCACTGGCTTCGTTATGTAGTGCGATGATTGCTACTTTATAACCATTGGCGGCTAATGCCTTGCAAAAACCGCTGCCCAATACGCCGCTGCCGCCTGTTACGACCGCTACTTTAGTTGTTTGTGTCATTATTTATTCCTTAAAAATACTGCTTGCTAAAATATAAATGTGCATACAATTTTAGTTGAAAAGTGACGTTACACATGATAATGAATTTAACGCTAAGTTATTGGTTTTCCCCACGGTGCGCTGATTTTATACCCTCAATCAGCGCGCAAAATCGTCAAACTCAATAATT
>JBPOJK010000188.1:0-4471 GCA_052033675.1 Pseudomonadota bacterium | reverse complement strand
GTTACCAGGCTTCTTATGTACCTCCACTGTACACTGCGTCGCCTAGCGCCTTGCTTTTGCTTCATATTCCGGTAGTTACGAAACTGTTATGTATGAGCAGTTATATTAAAGGTAAAAAAATAAATGCAACAATTAAATCGGAGCAATCATCCAACAACTTCGCGTCCACTTAAGGTCATTCAATTTGGCGGTGGCAATTTTTTACGGGCTTTTGCCGATGCCATGATAGGACAGGCAAATCAGGAGCTGGATTTTAATGGGAATGTGGCAGTGGTTGAATATATGGGAGCCCAATTGGCAACAACCATTAATCAACAGCAAGGGCTTTACCAATTGGTAATTCAGGGCTTGGTTGAGGGTCAACCACGGCGGGAAACCCGCATTATTGATAGCATTGCGCTGGCAGTCAATCCGGAACAGGATTTTGTTAAATTTTTGGCATTGGCGGCCGAACCGCAAGTTCGTTATATAATTTCCAATACTACTGAAGCGGGAATTGTTTTTGATGGCAATGATGATCAGTTGATTAAACCGGGTAAAAGTTTTCCGGCAAAATTGACCCAATTATTATTTGCCCGCTACCAAATTTTTAATCGTGCTGTAGATAAGGGCATGATTATTTTAGCCTGTGAATTAATTGAAGATAATGGTGCGGTGCTTAAAGAAATTTGCCTGCGCTATGCCCGGTTGTGGCAGTTGGGCAATGATTTTATTGATTGGCTGAATACCTCCAATTATTTTTGTTCGACGCTGGTGGATCGGATTGTTACCGGTTTTCCCCATGGCGATCAGGAGCTGCTAGATAGCCTGCCATATGCCGATCAATTGGTGACGGTGGCGGAACCGTATTACTCATGGGTGATTACTGGCGCTGAAACAATCAAAGACGAGCTGATTTTTAATCATCCGCAATTTAACGTGAAACTGGCGAGCGATTTGGCCGCATATCGGCAGTTAAAGGTACGCTTGTTAAATGCAGTTCATACCGCGTTGGTGCCGGTAGCTTATTTATCCGGAATTGACGAAGTGCGGTTGAGTTTGGAAAATCCACTGCTTAAACGTTATATCCAGCAGCTAATTAATAATGAAATTATCCCAACTTTGGCAGTGCCAACCAAGGAAGCACAGGCTTTCGAGGCTGAAGTGTTGGAGCGTTTTGCCAATCCATACATTGTTCATTTTCTGATGAGTATCGCCTTAAATTCGATTGCCAAATTTGTCGCGCGGGATTTACCGATTATTGATGATTATCAGCAAAAATACTCGCAACCACCGCAAACCCTGGCTTTTGCTTTAGCGGCATTGCTGGTATTTTATCGCGGTCAGCGCGGCAATGAACCAATCGCCTTAAATGATGATTCTGAAGTTATTCAAATTTTCCAACGGGTATGGGGTGATGGAGAATTAGCGCTATCTTTACAAGTCCAGCAACTATTAGCTAATTCGCGGCTATGGGGTAAAGATTTAAGCACAAATTTATTGCTGCTAAAAACTGTAACCCAGCAAGTGACGCAGATTTTTGATAAAGGTATTACGCTGGCATTAACCGAGGTGTTGCAATGAAAAAATTGATTCGTATCAATTCATTGGATAATGTGGCGGTGGCGCTGGTTGATTTAACTGCCGGTGAAAGCTGTATTATTGATCAAAATCTGACAGTTGTAATTGGCGAAAACATCAGTCGCGGTCATAAATTTGCCTTAACCGAAATTAAAGCCCATGAAAATATCATCAAATATGGTTCGCCGATTGGTCATGCGTTAAGTACCATTAAACCTGGTGCCTGGGTACATAATCATAATATCAAGACCAATTTGTCGGATGTCAATGATTATAGCTATCAGCCACAATTCAATATTGCGCCGGCTAAAATTGAAGCACGAACTTTTGCCGGTTACTTACGTGCGAATGGTCGGGTTGGCATCCGCAATGAACTATGGATTATCCCAACCGTTGGTTGTGTTAATGGTATCGCCAATCAGATTCGTGATAAATTTCTGGCGCAGCTTGGCGGAGCAGGGCAATTACAGAATGTAGATTGTATCAATGTGTTAGCCCATAATTATGGCTGCTCACAGTTGGGCGATGATCACGTTAATACCCGTACGATTCTGGCTGCTGCAGCCAAACATCCTAATTGTGGCGGTGCACTGATTGTTGGCTTGGGGTGTGAAAATAATACCATGCGGGAATTTGTTGCCCAAGTGGGGGAATTTGATGATAAGCGCATTAAGTACTTTGTAACTCAGGAAGTTGGCGATGAACTTGCTGAGGGCGTTGAACTATTGACCCAAATTTATCGGGAAATCAGTAACGATCACCGTCAGTCATGTCCGCTTAGCGAGCTGCGAATCGGGCTAAAATGTGGTGCTTCCGATGGTTTATCCGGGATAACTGCCAATCCGCTGGTCGGAGCGTTTTCCGATTATATTGTCGCTAATGGCGGGGTAAGTGTGTTAACCGAAGTTCCTGAAATGTTTGGCGCCGAGCATTTGTTAATGCAGCGTGCTGCCAATGAAACGGTATTTACCCAAATTGTTGAATTGATTAATGACTTTAAGCACTATTTTATTAAGCATCAGCAACCGGTTTATGAAAATCCGTCGCCGGGTAATAAGGCTGGCGGTATTTCAACTCTGGAGGATAAGTCGTTGGGATGTACCCAAAAAGCCGGTAGTGCTCAAGTTGCGGCAGTGCTAAAATACGGCGAGCAAATTACCATTCGCGGGCTAAATTTGTTAAGTGCGCCGGGAAATGATTTGGTGGCTTCCAGCGCTCTGGCAGCTAGTGGTTGCCAGATGGTATTATTTACCACCGGACGTGGCACGCCGTTTGGCAGTATTGTGCCAACCGTCAAAATCGCAACCAATAGCCGGATTGCCGGATTAAAGCCGCAATGGATTGATTTTAATGCCGGATGTTTGGTGGAAGATGTTGATTTTGATAAATTGGTAGCTCAATTTATTGATTATCTGCTGGCGGTTGCTAGCGGTCAATTGGTTAATAACGAAAAAAATAATGCCCGCGAGCTGGCAATTTTTAAAACCGGGGTAACCTTGTAATTAAGATTTTACTCGCATAATTCGCGAGCAAAATCGTTAATCTTAAAAATCGTTTGTTACATTTTTCTAGTTTTCGTGGTATAGGCTAAATCATAGTGAATATGCGCTGAAGATAGCGCATATTCATCTGATTATTTCGATTTAATCTCCTTTTATAGTCCAGAAATAAGTCGCTGAATGTAGTTATAAAAAAGTTGCTGCGATTATGAATAAACACAACTTAGTTCCGGTAACTAAACCAAAGGGGCTAGACTTAAAATTTTCTAACTTAGTACCATTAGACTATAAACCAAAATCTTAATTTTCTACGCTGCAAATATTAATGCAGTTCCAACAATAACATTAGAAATGCCATCAGACATTAGGCTGCTACAATAAGTCAATATGTACTTTATTGAGTGCTTACAATAATACGCAATCACTTAGTGTGCTGGATAATAGCTTGAGAATCTGTTTGCTTTATCCGCAAAAAATGCAGGTTTTATAGTTGCTTAAGCGTGTGTGAAAATGCGTCCTTGTATTGATATTAATGCAGATATTTAATTAAAGGAGTATTTACAAATGCACGCATTGACAGATAACGAGCAACAAAATCAAACCACAATAAATAACCATGTACATATTAAGCCAGAGCATTTAATCAAGCTTCCGAACGATTGGCTCAATGACAGTGATAAAAATGGAGACTTATCAT
Organism: Pseudomonadota bacterium; assembly: GCA_052033675.1. Lineage (GTDB taxonomy): Bacteria > Pseudomonadota > Gammaproteobacteria > Burkholderiales > UBA11063 > Aquella. The sequence goes on along the minus strand of JBPOJK010000188.1, from coordinate 715 downwards.
CGACTGGTGGTTGGTTACAGAAAACTTGTTCGCGGATTAAACAATTCTGGGTAAGTTACTGTGAACTTAACCGGTTGTTTGTTAAATATCACACCTTATCACATTATGCTAAAGATGTTAATCGCCAGGCGGCTAACTAACGCACTGCCGGATAAATTATTGCATGGTTGAACGCAAGACGTCGTAGATGTACCAATAGGGACTGGACAAGTGTCAGTCCCTAAATTTTTCCGGTATTACGATGCTGGTTGATCTGGACCTTGATCTACCACCTCTTGATTCATATCGGTTGCGTTTAACGGACACTTTTTAATTTTTGAGGCAAGTTGTTGGCTTTCTTCAGCGGTTAGACGATTTATTTCTTTAATCGTAATCACTTCGGAAGCATGAATGTCCACCCCTAGTGCCGGTTCTGTGAAATCATTTAATATAAAATCAGCCGAATAATCCGCGGCGTAATCTGTTAAACATCGGTTGTTAGCCGTGCTAGTAACTGAGATCATGGTTTGTAAATAGATTTTTCTAGCTGATATGTCAACATAAAGCGTTTTGAGGGAGCATTTTTTTGCACCGGTTGATTGTCTTCGCGCTTGATTGATGCTAATGTCTGGTCAAACCAGTAAGTAAGTTTATCCCAATTCAGTTGTGATGATGATAATGCTCCATGCTGCAGCCGCTCATTGATTAAAAAGCAAATCACAATTAAATAGGTTTG
>JBPOJK010000103.1:0-22221 GCA_052033675.1 Pseudomonadota bacterium | reverse complement strand
AGGTTTTCATGCCAACTTCCATGCCACCGACAATATCGGTATCCATGCGATCGCCAATCATAACTGTATGCTCAGCATGGGCACCAAGCTTATTTTTGGCAATGGTCATCATCAACGCATTAGGCTTACCAATGATGTAAGGTTTCTTACCGGTAGCTTTCTCAATCGGTGCCAACAACGCGCCACAAGCTGGCTCAAAACCACCCTCAATCGGATCGGTAACATCCGGATTGGTGGCAATAAATTTAGCCCCGTTATTAATCAGCTGGCAAGCTTTTTTTAACATCTCAAAATTATAACTGGTAGTTTTGCCGACTACCACATAATCAGGATTATTTTCTGAAATCGAGAATCCCGCCGAATAGAGTTCGTTAATTAAACCACCTGCACCAATCACGTAAACCGTACCATGGGGTTTTTGCTGCTTTAAAAATGCCGCGGTTGCCATCGACGCGGTAATAAAATTATCTTCTTCGATGCCATCCAAGCCGAGCCCATGCAACTTACGTTTAAGATCTAACGGAGTTTGCTCTGCATTGTTAGTCAAAAATAAAAACTTGGTTTCGGTGGCACGTAAACGGGCAATAAACTCTTTAACCCCCGGAATCAATTCATTCCCACGGTAAATAACTCCATCCATATCCGATAAAATACTAATTTTGCTCATCAATACGACTCCGTTTAACAAGAAACGCCACCAGATATGGCAGCGTTTCAATAACAACTTTAAAAAACCCAAGCCTAGCTCAACGCTAAACAGTTGCGTTAAAATCCGCCCGCGATTAACCGTGTAACTGGCGTTTATCGCAAGCCAATGCGGCTTCGTGAGTAACTTCGGATAATGACGGATGGGCATGAATAATTCGTGCCAAATCTTCGCTGCTCGCCATAAATTCCATTGCCACCACGGCTTCACTGATTAACTCCGAAACAAACGGACCAACCATATGCACACCTAAAATCCGATCGGTTTCTTCATCAGCAAGGATTTTCACCATCCCAACATTATTTCCCAAGCCCATGGCGCGACCATTTGCCATAAATGAAGCGCTGCCTTTTTTGAATTGAATACCTTCGGCAGTTAATTGCTGCTCAGTTTTACCGACCCACGCCATTTCCGGATTAGTATAAATTACAAACGGAATCGTATTGAAATCAAAATGCGGATGTTCACCAGCAATCCGTTCCGCCACAATCACACCCTCTTCGGAGGCCTTATGCGCCAACATTGGACCACGAACCACATCACCAATTGCCCAGACATTGGGTAAATTCGTCCGGCAATCGCCATCTACCACAATAAAGCCCCGTTCATCAATTTGTAATCCAACCGCAGTAGGGTTCAAACCATTGGTATTTGGCACCCGTCCGATAGATACCAATAATTTATCGGCATCTAACTTAAACTTCTCACCATTGTGTTCATAATTAATGGTAACTTTTTTCTTGCCGTTTTTAAGCTCACCAATTTTCACGCCATTTTTAATTTCTAAACCTTGCTTGGTCAGATTTTTGAGTAATTCTTTGGCTAATTGTTCGTCTGCGGCTGGTAAAAATTTATCGCTGACTTCCAAAATCGTTACCTTACTCCCAACCCGACTCCAGACACTACCCATTTCCAAGCCAATGACTCCGGCACCAATTACACAAAGTTCTTTTGGTGTCTCGCTTAAATCCAATGCGCCTTGATTATCCAAGACATTGATATTATCCGTTGGCAATTGCGGCAACTGCCGTGGGTTAGACCCGGTGGCAACAACAACATGAGTCGCGATTATTTCGGTTAAATTACCTTTATTATCAATGCTAATTACGTATTTACCATCTTGTTGGGCTTTAAAACTGGCAATTCCATGTAATTCGGCGATTTTATTTTTCTTAAATAAGAACGCAATCCCATTTGAGTTTTTGTTGACGATATCTTCCTTGCGCGCAAGCATCTTTTTAATATCTATTTGCGGATTGTCACAACTAATTCCATGTTCGGCAAAGCTGTGAGTTAATTCAGCATAATTTTCTGAAGACTGTAATAAAGCCTTGGACGGAATACAACCGACATTTAGACACGTACCGCCCAATGAATACTTACCATTACGCTCATAACCATCAATACACGCAGTACTAAAGCCCAATTGTGCTGCACGAATTGCGGCAACATAACCACCCGGTCCACCACCAATGACTACCACATCAAAATTTTGCATCTCTATGATTCCTTTACAAACTTAAACAATTTATTCCCTAAATTTCGTCACTAAAAACCCGCACGCTAGAAGCGGTTACTAAAGAAGTTTCTGGATTTGCGACACATTTAGAGAAAAATTCAACAATATACGGTTTTTTACAATGTTCATCAAAGGTTTCCTGACTAGACCATTCTTCATTAAAAACAATCGAAAATGGTGATTCAGAAGCCGCTTCAGGATGAAAAATTTGCCGAGTTACACGATAGCGGATACAACCATCTTCGCGCAAAGACATTGGTTCCAGGCTCATCAATTTTTCAAATAATTCTTTTTCTTTTCCAGCTTTAGGTGCAAATTCAGCGATACAATATAAGCGCTTGCTCATCTACTCTTCTCCCAAATTGTCAGGCGCGGTATTTTATCCACGTTGACTGATTTAAATTGAACATAGATTATATCATAACTAGCAAGTGATATTCCAATGTCAAAATTTAATTACAACCGATTAACAACTGTGCTAGAATAACCAAGCAATTATATTGGAGAACTACTTAAAAATGTATGACGATATTTGCTTCTTTATTGAAGTTGTTGATTGTGGCAAATTTTCCCAAGCTGCCGAAAAATTGCAAATGGCACAATCAACCATTTCACGCAAAATTACCGCCCTGGAGGATGAACTCAAATTACGCCTATTTAAGCGCGATTCGAGAAACCTGGAATTAACCGAAGCGGGACAGAAATTATATAATGAATTTCATGATCTGGCATTAAAAACCGACCAAATGATTTCGCAAGTAGTGGTAACCGATGAATTATTTAATCATGTATTAAATATTCTATTACCGGTTGGAATGGTTAATTTTGAATTCAGTAAAGCTTTGACAACTATAAATCAACTATTGCCGGGAATTAAATTAAACTTAACTTATTACGCTGGAACAATCGACATTGATAGCTATGACTATGATTTGGCACTGGTTAGCCGCATTAATAAAAAAAATGACCAACCGGCAAAATTGGTCTATAACAGCAAGATCATAATTGCTGCCAGCCCAGAATATCTTACACGACATGGCGAATGCAATACCCCACACGATTTAAGCAATCATCAAATGATCGGCAATATTCGCATCCTAGCTTCATCGGAAGGAATGACCTCATTCTATAGTGAGCACGATGGTAGCGAACAACAGGTAAAAATTAATTATCAATTTTATCTTAACAGCTTTATTGAAGCAAAGCATCTGACATTATCCGGAATAACTATTAGCGGTTTGATGGAAGGTGAAATTCGCGAAGATTTGGCTAATGGCAGATTAATTCGGGTGCTACCGCAATACCACGCCGGCTATATGAGTTATTATTTGGTATCCAAATTTGCCACACATGATTCGCGTTATCTGACTGTCTTAAAATTGCTGGAAGATTTTCTCCTATCCGCCGCAGATAAAAAGGAATAATGATGATTGATGATATTTTATTATTTGTAAAAGTAGTTGATAGCGGCAGCATTCTGGCGGTAGAAAAAATTACTAATTTAGCCAAATCGACAATTTCGCGCAAAATGCAGGGGCTGGAAGAGCAGCTTGGTGGGCAGATTTTTAACCGCAATACCCGCGGCATTGAGCTGACCATGCTCGGTTATAACCTCTATGAAAAATTTCGCAACTATGAAGATGATTTGGCACAAAAACTGCAACTAGTCAACAGCAACGATACAGTCGCGCGTGGACGATTAAATGTATTATTACCGATAACTTTCTCAGATAAATTCATCATCCCGCAATTGGGAACTTTTATGGAAAATAACCCGTTATTGAAGATTAATATTCTGCATAATTTTCGCGAATTTAATATGCAGAAAGAAGAATACGATATTGCGATAATAAATTATCCACCCAAACAACAAACTCAAAAATTTCGCTATTTAGCCAGCGACAAAATCGTAGTTGCTACCACCCCAGAGTACCTTACTAAAGTCGGAAAGTTGGATAAGTTGGAAGATGTTATCAATCAACCAATTGTTGGCCGAGTGTTGCCCGATGGTTCTTTGTCAGATGTTGCCAATCTTTATCATGAGCTTAATGATGAAGTAATTCCAGTTGAATTAAAGGCGCAATTTTATGTCAACAATTTTTTGGAGGCGAAAAATTTTGTTTATAGCAATCATGGAATTTCAGCTTTTCCGCTCCACTATATTAACGATGAATTGACCGACAAACGGCTAATTCGCCTACTCCCAAAATATCATGCCGGAATTGTGGATTATTATCTGCTACGCAATATCCCGGAAGGCGATTCGCGCTATCGGGTATTTTTGGAGTTTTTGAATAACTGCCTGCGCCAACATTCACTATCCATAACCCGCTTGAGTAATGACCGGTTATTTAACCGTAAATAACATTCCAGCGCGCTGTGCTATACCCCAGCGCAAGATTGATACATATAAGAACACAGCTAGTGTTCCAGTAAATAATTACCCGGACTAATTGGATATTCAGTGAAATCGTACATTGAAGGATTACTTAGCAGAAAATCAGTAAGCTGTTGGACATTGCTGCAATTAAATTCTTTGTATAATAGCTGCAGGGAGTTTTTGATTTTCACATCCGAAATGTCACTAGCGGTAAGCCGGCTCAACAGTTGCGCAATTTCTTTGCGCGAATTAATTCCGGTTAATAAGCATAGAATAATCTGTTTTTGTAGCTGAGTTAAATTGCCGCTTTCAGAAGCAAGCGCTCGCCGTGGCAACTTATCTTGAGAAATAAGAAATTTGCGCATTATATTGGGTGATGCCGGCTCGGTATTAACCAATATCCCGACAACATTACCACTATCGGGATTAACCAATGCCCGTTTGCGCACCATATAACTTTTGGTAACCCCATGCGGATTACGATAAAAATAAAAAGACATTTGCCGCGAAACATGCTCAATCAACTGTAATTCCTGACGAACTACTTCGGTACTGACTTCAAGGGGAATTGCTGCTACGGCGGTGAATGCCTGCCCCAATATGTCAGCTGACAGATTAAATTCGCTTGCCATTTTATCGGTAATCGCCAAAAACTCGCAGTGATGATTTTTTATCACTGCCATTTCATCTGGCGGATAATTCATAATCTGCCAAATATGTAACGCCAAAAAATCATGATCAGCTAATTTTTTGCGATTTACAATCTCTGAGAAGTCCTGATGTATTAACATGTCCGCACCAATAATTTTCTTTTATTAATTTTATATTCTGGTTGACATTATACTATAAACACCAGCCGGTAAAATATAAAATTTGCGCGTGCGATATTGAAAAATAAGGAAATTTATACCTGTAATTACATAACTCTTGACTTATGATCTGTTTATTGATATAACGAGTAACCACAAATCAATTTCTAAATAATTAGTACGACTTAGCCAATTAATATCAACAAATAAAATACTACTCATTTACTGCATCATGACAGTAAATCGAAATGTTATAATACCTCAGTAAACAATTTTTTGAATAAATATTATGCGCAACTTTTTGCTATTAATGGGTTTAACATTGACAATCACCGGCATTACCGCCTGCTCTACAGATTCCACGAACATCAGCGCAGCACAAGCAGCCAGCTACGAAGAAGCTGGAAGTAGTGTAATAGATCACAAATCCACTGCAGATATACCCAATGTGGATAGTAACCCACACTAATAGGTAATAAACCTTGCAAAAATTCACTCACCTAATTTTAGCTGTTGTTAACTTATTCATACACCAGCAGTCAAACATACGCCCAGCAAGAGGAAAGCGAAGATCTTTTAGTGCCACAAACCAGCATGTTAATTTATGAACACTGATTCATGATCAGTACTTTGGAGAGTATAAAGAAAGAGTGAATTAAAGCCTACCACAAAATAAGTGATAGAACGTTACTTCATCCAATACGAACCGCTAGAAGCTGCATAGCAGCGACATACGGTAGTATTGATTGCTTAATTGACGGTATTTAAGAAAGTGCCTGCATGGTGTTGATAATAATATACCCCCGGTTTTAATATTTGGGGGTTTAGTATTGGCTAGATTAGATCACTATATAACAGCAAACTATTGCCATAAATAGCAATACTCGGTGGCATTCTCAAGATTAGCGCCCAACGACCCATCAGCGTTTATTATCCGCACTGAGCCATTAGGTTCTGAACTAGTTGGCGTATCGCCGCAATTGGTGTGCACCCAGTGGATCCCGCCACCACCAGAATAAGGCTGACCACAAAATTCAACATTTTGCCCGATTTTAAGCTGGGTTAATGGCGAAGGAACCTGATTATACGGCTGTGCACTATCATAACCGCTGGCAAAGACATTGTCCATGGCTACATCATAAGTATTCGAAGTAGTGGCTTTCTGACCAACGGGAACCGCATTGACATGAGTATGCGATAATTCTACGCCCTGCTGGGAAGAACCGGATTTATAGACCGGCGCACTGACAATTGTCGCAACAAATAATGTTCCACCATTGGCCTGACAGGTTTGGCTATCCGCCGCAAATGCCGACGGTGGATTGGGGATTGGGTTAGAATTGCTGGCATATGCATTTAAAATACAGCCAGTAGATAACAATAAACTGAAACAAATTTTTTTCATATCTCTTCACCTTCAAAAAATAAAATCTAAATAAGTGCGCTATTATTATTTATAACGTGAGATTATATACCCCTCTATTGCCAACTGCAAGGTGAAAGTAATCACCAATTTATTAACAATAAAATTCAACAACAAAATCAGTAAATTGCTAAAATAGCAGCACAATAAATCATTATTTATTTAAAGGTTTTTAAAAGATTTTACATAAAATTTTGAATCGACTGCCATCACGGGAAAGTTCAAAGGTAACTCCGATTTAGTTATTTCTAAAAAATCATTCTTTTCATAAAAGCGGTGCGCCGCATGATAGGCAGCGGTTGTTCCGAGATAAACCTGGTCAATTTGCGATTCTTGACACCACTGCCATGCGGTGTTTAACAAGCTTTGCGCAATACCATAATTTTTGCCACGAAAGCGAGCATCAACAAACATCTTGCGTAATGCAACCTGATTGTTACCGATATCAATTAATCCGATAGTCCCAATAACAGTATTATCATCATCCACCGCCAGCCAAAAATTTCCCTTGCCAACCTGATAGAATCCGGAAATATCCGCTAAATCCGGTTGATCTTTGCGGGTTATTGCAATGGAAAATTCATTCACCTGAATATTTAGAATTAAATCAATTAATTTTTCGGTGTATTGCTGCGAAAATTTTATTATTTGCATAATCAGTTCCTCTACGAAATTACTTAACGCTTGATATCTATTAATTTAGAATGTTCAATAGCTACATCTTCGCGGCTCGGATATAGCTCATCCCATTGATCATTGCCGTAGCCATGCATAAATTTAACTGTAGCCTTTAAAATTTCCATAACCCCATCAATATCAGCAATGGTTGCAACTCTAATCATAATTAATAAACTCCTTATTTAAAATAGTCTCCAGTTTGGCTGCACCGTTATTCATTTTAGTCAGCAAACGTTCAATTTCGCGTTGTTCCTTAACGGTTAATTCGCTGAAACACGCCATTATTCCGCAATTCTCAGCGCTTATTAATTGTTCATAAATAGCCAGACTACGCGCAGTCGGATATAAGCGCAACATCCGTTTATCGCCTGTATCCGGAACTTTTTCCAGCCATTCACCAACAATCAATTTTTGCACGGCCTTGGTAACGGTTGTTTTATCAATGCACAGTTCATTTGCCAAATCAACCAGATTAATGCCCGGATGTTCACAAACACGGGTAATATAGATAAACTGACCACGCTGTAATTGTAATTGGCGAAAAACCACCTCACTGTGGGTATTGATTGTCCGAGCCAGTGCACCAATATGACGCAATACCGGACTAGTTAATTCAAAATTCATCAAGCACTCCAATTTAATTGAACTTTCAACCATATATTCTAGCATATATTAATTGAACTTTCAACTATTTTAATAAATTTGCAAGTCGCGATAAATTATAAAACCATCACCAAAGATTTCCGCTACAAAATCTTGCACAATAATCAATTAAAGAATCTCAACTTCAATAATATAGCGGTGTTAAAATAACCCGTTAAATATCATCATCGCAGGAATTAGCTATGAATTATCCATCACCGCAATTTGAACACAAAATTATTCAACCACAAGACATCGCTGCTCGCCTCTATGAAATCAAGGCGCGAACGCCACTAGTTTTTACCAACGGCTGTTTTGATATTCTCCATCGGGGACACGTCACCTATTTGGCACAGGCCCGCGAGCTGGGTGATTCATTGATTGTAGCCTTAAATAGCGATGCCTCGGTCAAACGCCAAGGCAAAGGCGATGACCGCCCGATCAATAATCTGGAAAATCGACTGGCGGTAATGGCTAGTCTTGAGGCGGTCAGTTTTGTAACTTGGTTTGATGAAGATACACCACTACAACTTATCCTGCAAATCATGCCGGATATTCTGGTAAAAGGTGGCGACTGGACACCGGCTAACATCGTTGGCAGCAGCGAAATAATTGCCAATGGCGGCGAAGTTCATTCAATCCCATTTTTATATGCAACCTCAACTACCAAATTAATCAATCAGGTTCGTAGTAGCAATGGAAATTAAACTGCTAAAGCGGTTATCGCAGGAAAACGGCTTATCAATTGCCAAATTAAGTAGCAAATTAAAAGTTGACTCGCTAACCATTCTCAAACATATCGGCGAAATCAACCAACTGGGGCCGGAACTACTAATCAATCACAATGGGCAATATTTTCTCACGCGCCAATTGGAATGGCTGGATCAGGCGCGGATTGATGCCCAATTACGCAGCCATGATCTAAATTACACCATTACCCTCTTGGATCAAACCAACTCGACCAATAATTATGCCCTTAATCATATCAGCCATTATTCTGAGCGGGGATTGATTAGCTGCGAATGGCAATATGCCGGGCGGGGACGCTTTGGACGGCGGTGGCTTAGCTCTATTGCCCGTGACATAACTGCCTCAATTATCCGGGTTTTCCCAGCCGATTATAATTTAGGGGTGTTGCCACTCCTGTGTGCAGTAGCGATTAACCGGCTACTAAAAGATCACAAAATCCGCAATCAAATCAAGTGGCCAAACGATATTTATGTAGCAGGAAGTAAGGTTGCCGGAGTTTTGGTTGAAAATCTGGTCCGTCAACAGCATAATCATACGGTAATTGGAATTGGAATTGATAATTTTGCCGATTTCTCCCGCAACCAACTGTTGGCCGAGCTGGTAATTGCTTTGGAAAAACTATTGGCTGAATTTGAAATGTTCGGTTTTGCCCTGCTTCGTCGGGAGTGGCTGGATAATTGCTGGCATCTTAATCAAGTACTAACCATTTATCAAAATGAGCAAGAAATTTGTCAGGGTGTCCATCGTGACATCAGCGAACAGGGCGAATTAATCATTGAAACCGCCAGCGGAATCCAAAAATTCTCCAGTTCATCAATCAGCATAAAATTTGCTTCTCTCGAAAGCCATCCATGACCAAAGATATTTTACTTACCTATGATACTAGCCTAAACGAACAAAAAATCAGTTTCCTTGAGAAATTGGGCAAAGTTCTTGCCAGCAATAATTTTAACGTAATCCACAGCACTACCATTCAGGATAGCATTTCAACACTAAAACATAATGCCCGCATCGTTTGTTATATCTTTGACTGGGAAGCGTACGATTTAAGCGAAGTTGAGCAACTGGCTGATATTAACCCGGATTTGCCGGTATTTGCGGTTTATACCGATCATTCGGAAATGGATCTGGATTTATCCAATTTTGCTCTCAGCTTATCATTTTTGCAATATGACCAGCATTTGTTGGCGGATGATTTTCAGCGGATTTTACGCGCAATCAACCGCTACTATGATCGGATTGTGCCACCGTTTACCAAACAGTTGATAAATTATGTCAAAGAAAATAAATATACCTTCTGTACCCCTGGGCATATGGGTGGCAGTGCCTTTACCCGCTCGCCGGTCGGAAGTATTTTTTACGACTTTTTTGGTGAAAATACCTTTAAAGCCGATGTTTCGATTTCAGTACCGGAATTAGGCAGCCTGCTGGATCACAGTGGCTTACATCGCCGAGCCGAAGAATTTATTGCCGAAACCTTTAATTCGGATTATTCCTATATCGTTACCAACGGTACTTCAACCGCCAATAAAATGGTTGGAATGTTCGCTGCCAGCGCTGGTGACACCATTTTAGTTGACCGCAATTGCCATAAATCAATTTGTCATTATATGATGATGACCGACGTAATACCAATTTACCTAAAGCCCACCCGGAATGCCTATGGTATTCTCGGAGGCATCCCCAAAGAAGAATTTACCACTATTAGTATTCAGAAAAAAATTGAGTCCTCACCAATTGCCGCCGGTTGGCCAAGCTACGCAGTTATCACCAATTCAACTTATGATGGTTTACTTTATAACACTGAGTATATCAAAGAAACCTTGAAAATCAAAAACCTGCATTTTGATAGTGCCTGGGTGCCTTATACCAATTTCCACCCAATTTACGAGGGTAAATTCGGCATGTATTCCGGTGCGAAAGACGGGCAGACGATTTTTGAAACCCATTCAACACACAAATTACTTGCGGCATTTTCACAGGCTTCAATGCTGCATATCAAGGGTAAAATTGATAAAGAAGTGATGGATGAATGCTATATGATGCACACCTCAACCAGTCCGCTGTATCAGATTACTGCCAGTTGTGAAATCGCGGCAGCAATGATGAAAGGCGAGCGCGGCTATCACTTAATCAATCGCACCATTAAACGGGCAACCAATTTCCGTGCCGAAATTAAAAAACTCCGCGCTTCCAGTCATAGTTGGTATTATGATGTCTGGCAACCGGAAGAAATCGATCGTTTCCATCCACGCTGTTGGGAACTGGAGGCTGATAGTAACTGGCATGGTTTCAAAAATCAGGATAACGATCACATGTATCTGGATCCGGTTAAAGTCACGCTCTTATTGCCGGGAATTGATAATAATCAAATCAGCGAGTTTGGCATACCAGCTGCAATTGTCAGCATGTATCTAGATGATCACGGGGTAATTGTAGAAAAAACTGGTCCCTACAGTTTGCTGTTTTTATTTAGTATCGGAATTGGTCGTCCTAAATCAATGCGCTTATTAACGTTATTGAACGATTTCAAAACCGATTTCGATGCCAATTTATTAATCCGCGATATGTTGCCGCGTCTATATGCGGAACATCCGGAATTTTACCGCAATATGCGGATTCAAACGTTGGCAGCCAAGATTCATCAACTAATGAAAGAATATCACCTTGCCGATGTGATGTACCGCGCATTTGACTGCCTACCACAGATAGAGATGACTCCGCATCAGGCATTTCAAAAGCTGGTCAAAGGACAAACCCGAATTATCAAAATGCGGGAACTGGAAGGACACACCAGCGCAGTAATGGTTCTACCCTATCCACCGGGAGTTCCCTTGATTATGCCTGGTGAGAAAATCACAGCTAAGTCCCGTCCGGTACTAGATTATCTGATTATGCTCGAAGATATCGGCAGCAAAGTACCCGGTTTTGGTACAGATATTCATGGCGTTGAGGAAGATGAAAATGGTGAGCTGATAATTAAGGTATTAGATTAAAATTTCCATAATTAAAAGTTGCCACTATACCACTAAAACTGGACAAATTAAAGTAAGAATGTGGTATTGCCAGTCACAATATAGCGGTGACGAATTACATCAGTTTACAATGAGGTCTAGAAATCGAGGATAAGGCAATTATAGCAATCGGTGGTTGAGCCTAAGTCAGAAATTAAAACAGCAAGTGCTCAGACACCATATACCAAGGAATTTAAAGATCAATTGATTGAAATCTATAACAGCAGACTCAATGAACCAACCGGCTGTTGACTGTGCCAAAAACTATCAGGTTCCGGAGTGGCTAAATTCTGGTTGTGAGTGTAAATTATTTAGTTTACGCCATTCTAGTTATTATTATTGGAAAGTTAATACAAATAACCGAGTTACCAATAAAATACTCAGCAAAATAATTGTTAGCGGTTATTAATACCGAATTTACCCACTCGCAAAAAACCTATGGTATGATAACTAGGTTAAATCACTTTAGAATAACGCTGATTATTTTTGGCTTGGCGCAGATATTTATCAAAAACCTTAGCGACATTACGAATTAGAAACCGCCCCTTGGCAGTTACGATAAAACCATTGCCGTTCAATTCAATTAGTCCCAATTCGGCTAATGCGGCTAGTTCAGTCAATTCCTCGGCAAAATATTCGCCAAAATTCAGCCCATGCTGCGCAGAAATTACCGCAAAATCAAGACGGAATTGACACATGATTTGCTGAATTATCGCCCGTCTTAAGATATCATCCGAGTCCAAGGCAATGCCGCGTAAAACCGGCAAAGTTCCAGCATCCAGACTGCGATAATAGCTATCTAAATCTTTGGCATTCTGATAATAACTATTGCCGACAAAACCGATCGAAGATACGCCAAAAGCCAGCATATGCGTATCGGCAAAGGTCGAATAGCCCTGAAAATTCCGCTGCATGGTACCGTTATTCAATGCCACCGCCAATTCATCATCCGGTAGCGCGAAATGATCCATCCCGATGAAAACATAACCGGCTTCCGACAAGCGTTCAACACACATTTGCAAGATATCCAATTTTTCGCTGGCGCTAGGTAAATCAGCCTCATCAATCCGGGTTTGCGGCATAAATAATTGCGGCAAATGGGCATAATTAAATAACGCTATTCGTGCCGGACGCAGTTGATTCAACACAACGTCAATGGTTTTGGCATAGCTGCTAAGATTTTGCAACGGCAGACCATAAATCAAATCAATATTGGTTGATTTAAACCCCAGTCGTTCGGCCGCTGCTAACACCCGTTTAGTATCGCTTAACGGCTGAATTCGGTTAACAGCCTTTTGCACTGCCGGATCAAAATCCTGCACCCCCAATGAAACGCGATTAAAACCCTGCGCTGCCAGATTATCCATAAAATTATCATCAACATGACGCGGATCCAGTTCCATGGAGATTTCGCAAGCCGCAATTAAGTCAAAATTCTCACGTACCAAATCCATAACCTGATTCACTTCATGCGGTTCCAACCATGACGGCGAACCGCCGCCAAAATGCAGTTGTACCACCGGAAGCTTACGGCCGATTATCTGGCGGTATAAAGCAAACTCACGTGCCAGATAGGTTAAATACTCATGAATTCTCTCACGCTTATTGGTAATAATTTTATTACAAGCACAATACAGGCATAAGGTATTACAAAACGGAATATGGATATACAAAGAAATCGGCTGATTAAATTCCGGATTAAAGGTATTGTGTAATTGCTGCAATTGCTCGGCAACCCCAAAATCACAATTAAAGCGATCGGCAGTTGGATACGATGTATAACGCGGTGCATTGGTTTGGCAGCGCTCAATTAATTCACGGTCAAAAACTATTTCAGTCATTCACTTAATTCTCTAATTGGTTGATGATTCCGGCCAGTCAATAACCATCTTGATCCGCATCTGACGATTATGCAACGCCAAAATATGCGGATGATTACTATCCTGCCAGCTTAAATATTCAATTTGCCAATCCAATTGGCTAAAACCGGATGCCAGTTGATTCTGAACCGGATATTGCGGCAGCGGCACACCTTGAATCCAGTAATGCAGATAATTAAGCGGTAAAGTAAATCCCAGTTGCGCCTGCATCATGGTATTCAAATCCGAACCGCTATAACGTTTGCCGTCACTATTAACCAAAGTCGCCATCCCGCTTTCGATGGTAATTTGCGCCACAGTATTACCCAGTGGCGAGACAAATGCTAACAGATCATTACCGGATTCGCGCTGCCAACTATAATTGCCATAATAATCTTTGCTCTCGGCTGTCACGATCAAAAACCGTCCGCTGATACTGTAACTATCATCCAACCGTTGCGGTGCATGATAAGTGCTGGGTGTGGCAACCTGAGCATCATACCAGCTGGCACAACCGGAACTAAACAGCGCTAATACCAATGGCACCAGCGCAACACGAGTACGCATCATTTAGATAATTCCATTCCGAACTGATAATACGTCAGCACTTGCATTATCTGATTCAAGATGGCTTGCTCATACTGCAAGTCTTTGGTTTGCGGTGAAATGACAATTACCTTGGCGGCGGCATCTTTATTCCCCTGTGCCAGATAAACTTGCTGCAAATGTACCGCGGTATCATGATCCTGAGTTTGCGTGTAGGCTTTTAAGATAGCACTTTCGGCAACCGAGTAATTTCCCAGTTTGTAATTTGCCCACCCATAAGTATCCTGCACCGCCGGATCGTTTGGTGATGATTGATAGGCTTTAGTTGCCAATTTCAAAGCTTCGGCATAATTGGTAGTTTTATCGGCCAATAAAAAGCCTAAGTCATTATACCCCATCGGGTCACTTGGTACCATCTTGATGTATTTGCGGTACCATTTTATACCCTCAGCAGTACGTCCGGTTAAAGCTGACAGCGAGGCATAGTAATAAACAAATTGTTTATCTTTAGGGTATTTTTTCACGCCTTGAGCTGCCAATTTATAGGCTTCACCATAAGCCGCCATTCCGCTATACATTGAGATTTTAACCAGCAAGGCATCATGGGGATTGGTTTTTGTCAGATTAACCATTTGATCAACAAAAGAATTGGCTGCCGGATAATTTTTGGTTTTTACATAAATTCGTAAAATACTCAAATCAGCTACCGAAATAAATGCCGGATTTAACGATTGAGCTACTTTATAATGTTCAATCGCACTTTCATTATTGGTGGTTATTTCATAGAGTGCACCGAGTGCCAAATCCACGCTACCATTAAGATTGCTACCCAATGCTTGCGCTTTATTCAAAGCACCGATTGCCAGCGGATAATTACCAAGTTTGTAATTAACTATCGCCGAATCAATCCACAGGTTGCTGCTTTCCGGAGTTAGCGCAATTTGAGATTCAAGATATTTATTGGCCGTATGCAAATGATCCCGCAGCGATAACGCAGCAACATAGAGATTTTGAATCCCGGCTGACGGGTGCGGTGTACTCATCACTTCATGTTCCATTACCTGACCAAGCACGGCAAAGTTTTGGCTCTTCATTAAAATTCCCGCCATCCAATAAGTTGGAACATCCCAAGTTGGATAATGATTGCGGATATAATCAAGATTGGTAATCAGACCATTATAATCAGCATTTAGACTAGCCGTGACTACTGCCAATAACCACGCTTCAGGATAATCAGCATATTTTTTGGTAACATAGCTACCAAACGGGCTTAGATTAGCACGCGCGGATTGATTTAAATTATCACTAAGAATAGTTGCAACCAATAAAAATAATGCCCGGGTTTTTTCCGGATTGTCGCTAACTACCGAATTTAAATTATCTTTGGCCAAACTTAGATTATTACTTTCAAGCGCCAAGCGAATACCAAATATTTTACCGACCTGCGAATCCGGTGCCGCTACAACCAATGCATGCATCATTTGCTCTAACTTAGCCATTTGCATCGGCGATGGCGTGCCATGCTCATAGCAGACAATTGCTTTGTAAATCAGCCGTGGATCATGGTATTTATCGGCTAGCACATAATAAGTTTCAGCAGCCGAAGCATAGTCGCCCTGGTTATAGGCAATATCAGCTTTCAATAACCGCGACATATCATCGCTGTCCAAGTTGGCGGATGGAATTTTTTCCTTATCAAAATCGACAAAATTATCGGCATAATCAATCGCATTGACTAAAGTTGTCCGATAGTTATCGGTTGTGAATTGCTGTTGGTTGTAATTAGGCGCGGTGGTTGCACACGCGCTTAATAGCAGCGTAATCCCGAGCCCGGCGAGAAGTTTTTTCATAATCTGTTTCCCATCATTTTTCATTCAGTATCAAGTATATTTTCGCTTATAATAGCGGTATTTACGCGCCGACAGACGCCATGCGTGGGAATTTTACCACTTTTAGCCATCAACAAAGGAATTTAATTAATGCCGGAACTTCCAGAAGTCGAAACAGTCAAGAACGGGTTGGTTGATTTAATTAGCAATCAGGTCAGTGAAATCATCATTCGCTTTCCGCGCCTGCGTTATCCGCTTAATCAGGCTGAATTAAATCAGGCGGTCGGACAATCAATAACCGCGTTATCTCGGCGGGCTAAATATTTGATTATTCATCTTGAACATGGTGCGCTGATTATTCATCTGGGAATGAGCGGACGGGTAACCCTTTATAAACAACCGCCACCACCAGTACTCAAACATGATCATGTCGATATTCTGTGCGGTGCCATGACCTTACGTTATAACGACCCGCGGCGCTTTGGTTGTATTATTTACAGCGAAAATTATCTGGAGCTCGATTTTATCCGTAGCCTAGGACCAGAACCACTTGAGGACGATTTTAGCGCTGAATATTTGTACAGTAAAATTGCCAACCGCAATACGCCGATTAAACAATTAATAATGGATAACGCAGTTGTCGTTGGGGTTGGCAATATTTATGCCTGTGAAGCACTGTTTATCAGCAGAATCAGCCCGCTGCGTCCCGGTAAATCGATTACGCCAACTGAATGTCAAACATTAGTCAATATAATTCGCGAGGTGCTTAAAGAGGCGATTGCCGCTGGCGGCAGTTCAATTAACGATTATAAAAATGCTCATGGTGAATTAGGCTATTTCCAGCAAAGCCACCAGGTTTACGGGCGGGCCGCCAAAGAATGCTATCACTGTGGTGCAACCATTTTGGAAACGCGAATAGCCCAGCGCAATAGTTTTTATTGTCCACAGTGCCAGAAATAGATAGTTCAATGAAAATTAGTAAACTTATCATTACCGGATTACTCTTAAGCGGTGCAGCAGTCTTTGCCGATGAAATCAGCGATATCGGAGCCAGTAGTCCGGATTATACGGTCAATCAATTACTGACTGAAAGCGTAGTTTCAATCCCCCAACCTATGGTGACGAGTGCAGTAGCCGTCACTAAAAAAGCGCCTGTTAAACCGCCGCTAGTGATTGGCCTGGCTCTTGGCGGAGGAGCTGCCAAAGGTTTTGCCCACATTGGAGTAATTAAAGCGCTGGAAGATAATGGGATCAAAGCCCAAATTGTAAGCGGCACCTCAGCCGGTAGCTTGGTTGGCAGCCTCTATGCCTACGGCTATAACCCAGTCCAATTGCAACAAATTTCCTATCAAATGGATGAATTGAGTCTGGCGGATTTTACTTTTAGTTCGAATGGCGTAATTCAGGGCAATCGTTTGCAGCAGTTTGTTGATGCGCGGGTAAAAGATACGCCTTTGCAAAAACTTAAACTGAAGTTTGTCGCGGTTGCCACCGACATGGATAGTGGACAAAGTATAGGTTTTAATAATGGCGATACCGGTATAGCTGTGCGCGCGTCCTGCTCAATTCCAAATGTTTTTTTGCCAGTACAAATGAATGGACATCGCTATGTTGATGGTGGGCTTTCAGCACCGGTTCCTGTCAGCTATGCTAAAACCGCCGGTGCAACTTTTATTATCGCGGTCGATATTAGTGCAAAACCCAAAAAAGGCATCAGTGGTTATCTGGGTAATTTTGACCAAACAATTAATATCATGGGTGCCAAATTACTTAATGCACAGTTAAAACAAGCGGATATTGTAATTCGTCCGGACATCAGTCAATTATCCAGTTTTAGCTTTGACACCAAGCAAGCCGCCATTGATCTAGGCTATCAAGCGGCAATGGCACAAATGCCGGAAATAAAAGCGAAGTTAGCCGCATACCAGAAGTCTAATTAATTTTTGAATAAAGGATAATAATGCGCAAGTTATTATTTTTGATATTTATACTGTATTATTCGTTAGCGGCTTATGCCACAACAACTGCCAAACCAAATCAAGTTGATTTTGGTATTTATCCGGTTGCAATCTATAACCTTGATCCGCTTGATAACTCCTATAATATTAGTTTTTACGCGTGGTGGCGCACTACCGATGGCAACTATCATCCGGAAAGCGCCATTGAAATTGTTAATGCCCGTGACTATACCTATAAATTTGGCGGTCACGGACTGAATAAAGACGGTAAATATTATACTTTCGTCCATTATTATGCAAAAATAAGCCACCCATGGGATATCAAATATTTCCCTTTTGGACGCCACCATCTGCAGGTGCGAATGGAGGGATTCAACGATATAAATTCCGTCCGCTTTCAACCGGATTACGCCGACTCAGCCCTTCACCCAGAAATTAAAATCGCAGGTTGGGATATTATTGGGATGACCTTAAAGAAGGCGCTAATTACCTATAAAACCAATTTTGGTGATGCCGATACCCCACGCGGTGTTTATGACCGCTTGATTATGGATATAGAAATAAAACGCCAGGGATTTCGGGTGTATATTAGCTATTTCATCGGCTTTTTCATGGCCGGTGTGCTGGCACACATTCTATACTTAATGACTTCATTTCCCTATCCAGCACGGGCAACAATTTTTGTCGGCGGGATTTTCTCATTTGTCGGCAATAAATATGTTATCGATCAGCGGCTACCGCTAACAGCTGATTTTACACTTGCCGATGGAATTCAGGCAGCAACTTTTGTTGCACTATTTATTTCGATACTAATGTCAATCCTACTGGAACTAATGAAATTTCCGGAGGCTAAACACCGAAAAGTTTCGATTATCATTGGTGGAGTTTCAGCACTGGGCTATATCGGATATATTGCGCAATTTACCATCCGTGCCGTATTATCATAAAATAAAGGCTGGTAACTAGACCAGCCTTTATTTTCAAGTTCAAGAGAATACTCTTATTGGTTGTTCATTAACCCCATCAATCAGTTAGTGAAACTAAATCACGCGCCATTACCGCAACACACACGCCCAAAAACATTAGGAACAATGCTATTTCAAGCGCATAAATAATCAAAGCATAAAGTCCAATAAACTTGGTCAATGGCAACGCAATAAATACCGCTGCCAATAAGAGCAGTAAAAATATAAACATAAATGCTATTGTCGGTATAAAATTAAGCAAAATTGCTTTAATTCCCAATAATAATGATTTAAATGGCGGAATCTGTCCATTTGACAGGATATTGATCGGTAGGGCAATAAAAAACACCAATTGCAGTCCGAGTAGCAAAACATCTACCAATAAATTCGCCAACGGAATTAACTGCTCATTTTTAAGCGATAGATACTGACCACCCAAAGAAATCAATAAAGCCAATAACAAATAGATAACTATCAAGCGGATAGTATTCCAGCCCAATAACCGGGCAAATATATTTTTGAGAGACCAGCTAAAATCTGCCGCGGTAAGGCTGTAATAACTAATTGATTGTGCACCAATCAACAAGGGGAAAATTGAACTCATGGCAGCCGCCACAATAACTCTAACCAAATAACTTTCACCAAACACCATTCCCAAACCTAGAAATAACGCAAATAATGCCAGTAAAATTACCGTAACCAGTGCAGTTTTAAAAAAATGCTGGCGAAAAATACTAATTCCCGCCTTAAACCAACTCAAGAAACTAGTCAGTTTAACCCGATTTATCTGACAATTAACAACCTTACTCATGACTAATTCCATTTTGATACAATTTATAACTAAAAATAGTAGTCACGCTGATAAACAATAACATCAGAATAACCACAATTACCAGCGCAATGATTGAGACAACCGCACTTGCCACAGACAATGAGATCAAGACAAAAACATATAACGGAACCAATAAAAACGGCAATAAGAGCAGCACCCCTAAAACCACCACCGCAGAATTTTTCAACAAAAATTGCCAATTTAGTTTTAACGACTGAAACACTTTGACTTCCGGATTAAAGACCATAATCGCCAATGATATCCCTAAAAATACCGCCCGTACAACGCTGGCACAGACCAATATTACTATTGAGCGGTGATCGGATAACATATTTACAGTATTTGAGGTATCGATTCCAAAGCCCGCCATACTTTCCCAAACCAGTGACGTTACCACAAAATCAAATAGGACATTGAATAGTGCATAGCTTACAATATTGCGCTGGCGAAAAATCAATGCCAGATTTAAACTGACCCCCACCGGTTGCCCGTCTTCAACATATTTGGCGGTCAGATAAATCCGCGCTGCAACCAATACCGCAAAAAATGATCCCATAATCGGTAAAATTGAAAAAATTACGAATCCCACCGCAAATAGAATAAAATTTATGGGCTTTTCGCGAAAAATGGCAAAACTGGCCTTAACCCAGCTCCAGGCAATTCCCATTGGCAATTGACTGTTAACACGTAAATTAGACATAGGCATCCATAATAAAAAAATATCAGGGGGTTATTATAGCTCACTTATTATCTTTATAAAATCTATGTAATAGTTTCCCCAGTTTTGATCATATTAGTCCACTCTCATTTCAATATTTGGCAAATCTATTCAGAGGATGTAGCACAATGAATATCCGTTCTAATCTATTGATGAGCAATTTAATATCCGCGTGCCATGAGGAAAAATCAATAACTTAGCGCTAAATCCTTTATCATGCGTAACATCAATTAATATGATAAAATCGCGGAGCTAGTCAAGTATCTGGATAATTACCGACTGCCTAGCTGAGTAATTTACAATTTTCTTCTGAATTAGTAACAACAAAGGAACACCGATGAAACAACTATCTTTTCTTATTGCATTGGGATTGCTGCTGGGCGGCTGTGCTCATATGAACAGTAACAACAATGACGATGATGACCAAATCTACAGCAATGGTGCTCATCAGGTAAATAATCCAATGAATGGCTCAATGAAAGCCAGCTCTCCTGATTGATTTTTAGATGGAATAGACTCATGTCAATTTGCTATAAAATAACGCCGCAATGCTACAGTCATCATTATGTGGTTGAACTATCCTTTACTGCAATTAATCCGACCATGGAATTAGCGCTACCGGTATGGATTCCCGGAAGCTATATGGTTCGCGAATTTAGTAAAAACATCACTACCCTTAGCGCTACCCAGCACCAACAAGTGATCAATGTTGAACAAACCAACAAAAACCGCTGGCAATTACATAATCTCGAAATAGGCACCCCGGTTATTGTTTACTACCGGGTTTATGCTTATGAGTTTGGCATTCGAACTGCTTTTCTTGACCACTCGCGCGGCTACTTCAATCCAACCAGTCTATGCCTAGCAATTACCGGCAGCGAAAGCTCGGCGCATCGCCTTGAATTTTGTGAACTACCACCACAATGGCAGGTAATTGGCGGGCTGAAATCCGCAGGAATACAGCGATTTTGTGCCGAAAATTATGATGAATTGATTGACTCTCCATTCGAATTAGGCAGTTATAGCGAATTAGCATTTGAATTATATGGTAAGAAACATGCAGTCATTCTTTCCGGCACTACTCCTGAATTTGATCAATCGCGTTTCCTTGCCGATATCGAAAAAATTTGCCGTTATCAGGTCGATTTATTCGGCGGCATCCCGCCCTATCAGCATTATTACTTTATTCTCAACTTGAGCGGTGAAATTTATACCGGCTTGGAACATCGCAATTCAACCTTATTAATGGCTCCATGGTATTCTTTGCCGAATTTAAATCACAGCAATGACGAAGACTATAATAAACTCCTAGCGCTGATTAGTCACGAATTTTTCCACACTTGGAATGTTAAACGGATAAAACCAGCCTCTTTTACTCCTTATCAATTAATGGAGGAAAATTACACCAAACTATTGTGGTGGTTTGAAGGGGTGACTTCCTACTATGATGACTTGGTACTTTACCGCAGTGGGATTACCACTCAGGAACAATATCTCAAGGTGGTTACCGACAACATCAATAATGTTTATAAATTTTCCGGGGTTAATAACCAGACCTTGGTCAATAGCAGCTTAACCAGTTGGATAAAATAT
>JBPOJK010000174.1:0-5675 GCA_052033675.1 Pseudomonadota bacterium | reverse complement strand
AATAATCATAGCTAGCAGAAGTTGGAACAACTGCATTAGATTCAAATGCCACGTTAATCGTCGTTGCCGCAGTAATCACCTGCGTCGTAGCTAATGGATTAGCCTTGTAATTAGAGCCACTGGCAGTAACCACGGTTCCCAGATTTAAACCATTTTCAACTTTATAAACTACATTGCCATTAATTTGGTTAGCATAGCTGACATAACTATATTTATTGCCGGCATCACTAAACGCAACTGCAGCCTTATCACCACTATTTAATCCGCTAATTGCCAAAGTCACATTATTATTAGCTAGCCCTGATTTAACCATCGGTAAATTGAATGCGGTAGTTGCATCTTTATTAATTGTCAATACCGGTTCGCCGCTTTCAATATAATATAAACCCTGAAGCGGATCGGCAATACCAGTTGATAATCTAACTCGGTAAGCATTATTGCTACCACTAACCGGTAAATCAGCAGTAGTTACCGAACCACCTTGTTTTAAGGTATAACTACCAACAACCGCATCATTGGCTTTAGAATTTAACACTTGCACCTGTAATTCACCGGTATAACCAGCAACATAGGTATTTAAACTAATCGTAGCTTTACCTGTCACAACAACCGGAGTTGACTTATCATATTTCACGGTCACGGTAGCCGTGCTGCCATCGACAACTTTAGTGGTTGCAGATGGAGTATAACTAACCGTAGTATTATTGATCGTTGAACCAGCAACAGTATAATTTCCTGCCGTTAACTGCGTAATTGGCTGGGTATATTTGCCACCCAATGCCGCAGTAGGAACTTCAAAACTAGTTACTACCGCACCGGCTGAATTTGTCACATTAGCGGTTACACTACCACAAGCACTGCCGCTACAACCAGCGCTACTGGTGTCAACCACCACATTTAATGTTCCGGCGGGAGTTGGTGTAGTTGTCGGGGTTGGCGTTGGAGTTGGTGTCGCACCACAACTGCCCAAAATAGTCCAGACCTTACCAGAACCAGCAACGCCGCTATTTTGTGCCGGATTATCACCCTGTGTCCACCAATTATTACTATATTCAACATTATTATAAACAACTTTTGTCCCAGCCTGAGTATAGGCGGTTGAACCTGACCATGTTGCTACACCATCACAATTAGCCCCAGGAGTCGGTGAAGTAGTTGGAGACGGTGATGGACTTGGTGCAACCGTTGGAGTAGGCGAAGGAGTCGGGGTTGGGGTTGGTCCCGCACCATTAATGGTAAGAGATGATTGTGCCAATCCATTATTAAATGCTACACCATTTAAATTTAATCCACCACTAAAAACGATGGTTTGCTTGGCTTTTATCACCGCATTATTGTTATCGGCACTAAAACTACCAACCTGTTGGTTGGCGTTACCACTGCTAAAAACTAATTTATAACCAGTACCATTGATGTACCAGTTATTCAAGGTTCCAGCATTTACTTTTGCACCATTGTTATCCTGAGATGTAAAACTAATTGTTTGTTGTGCAAGATTTAATTCACTATCGCAAGTATTGGTTACCGAGATGTTACCACCGACATACCATAGAGAACTACCACTAAAATTAAGTTCACCGGTAAGACATTCGTTAGCAGTAAACAAACTTTTACTCGCATCGGCAGTTAATGGGGCGCCGGTTAATGTTTGCCCGCCACTACTACTATTGCCGCCATTACAGCCGACCAGCGCAGCGCCGCCAATTACGACCAAAGCCGCACAGAGTTTCTTCATAGGGTTCTTAGGGGTTTTAGCATTCATAATTTACGCTCCTCACTTCCAGTAAATAAATTATTTTTGGCAATACAAAAAATGTTCAACAACTTAGTTTGTTTTCAATTAATTTGTTTCAGTAGGGAGATTGTACCGTAGTGTATACTTGAATACTATAGTCATTTCTGTATAACATTTATACAAAAATGTATAGATTGAGTAAGTTTTAGCATCTAATCCGCTATATTTGATTAGGCTTATGATATTGAAAACGTTTATCAGGGGTTATTATCAATTAAAACTACGAAAAAAACAATCAGCAAAAATGCTGATTGTTTTTTCCTTGATGTTATACCAATATCAAGACTCAATGGAGCTGGATATTTATGCAACAAATTAGATGCCCAATAATTATCGGAGAGCCAAAAGGGTTTTAATTTACCGGTAAGCCCTCACATCTATGCCCAGACCAAACTATAAATAATCAAAAAACTGACTTGAACTACGGTAACGGTTAAACCATTTTTGATCATCGCCTTGATGTTTTGGCTCTCGGCAAAACCCATCGCAGCAAACATATTGGCACCGGGATAGGCAAAATTGGTAATCCGCGTAGCCAGCAACATACTAAAAGCAAAAGTAGTGACGCTCAACTGCATTTCAATTGCGGCCGGCGAAAACATTTCGTGCAACATTTTGATAACCGCAGCTGATGCCGCCGGCATCCCAAAGGCACCGGTAAGTCCGATTAGAACCGATAACATCCCTTTACCACCAAAATGTTCCAGCGGAATAAATAGTTTCATTAACGCATCAAAACCACCGGCACTTTGAACCAAATTCAGAAACGGATCTAATAACAGGAAAATCACAAACAAATGAAAGTTTTTTTTCATTCCCTCGACCAATAATTCATAAATTCTGGTTAGACTAAGCCCACCGACTAAACCAGCCAGCAAAGACAAGAAGAACATCACAAAAACCACATACGAAGTTCCGGCTTTATTCATCAAGCCATAAACTACACAGCCAATAAATCCCACTATAAAAACTAAAGTAGTCAAATTATTGCGTTTAGTTGGAATAAAGCGTTCCTCATTTTCATTGTAATCAAATAGTTCAGTCGAGAATTGCCGCTGTAACCGTGATGACATTACCCAAGTAGTAATTAACGTTACCAGCGCAATCGGAATTGACGCATGGGTTAGCATTGTCCCATAAGTAAGACCGGTTACGCCAAGTAATGCAACCACCGGTGGCGCAAATGGTCCCAAAATCAACGCCTCTTCACCGGAAGCCTGCATTAATACCGCCAATGAAGGTCGCGAAAGCCCAACGCTTGCTGCAATTGGGCGTAAGATTGGCGCCAGAATTGCCAAGCCGCCGGCTAAAGTCCCCAAAATCGCAACTATTACCACTGAGGAGCAAACCACACCAATTTTAACCCGCCGCTGGGTATTGACACCGATTCCATAAACAATTTTATGAACCAAAGTATGACTGACTTTAGTTTCAGTTAGTACTTCACCCAAACCACGCCCGAGCATAATGATTAGACCAACCAGCGCCAGAAATGACCCCAGCGCCGACTCCATAATTTTACCCATCTGAATCGGAGTTGACCAATTGAATAAAAAGCCCAAACAAACACAAATACCGGTCGCAACCAGCGGATCGACGTTTTTAAACACCATTACCGCATAGATCACAATAATCAATAAGCTGGCTAATGCCAGATAAAAATGAAAATCCATCGTGTTCCCCTATCACTGTAAATTTATTGAAGTACGGTTAATATTTCTAAATTATCAATATGCGTAATTCCCAGCCCCGGCGCTTCGGTTAAATGCAAAGTAGCGCCATCTAAAGTCACTCCGCCAACTACTGGGTTGGTTTTAATCATAGTTATTGGATCAAGATCGATAAATTTGATATTACTCCGCCCAACAATCATACTTGCCATTGCTGCCAAGCCAATCGGCGATTCGAGCATACACCCTGCCATACACGGAATATTATGTGCGGTTGCCAAATCATAAATTGCTATTCCCTCGGCTAAACCACCGGCTTTCATCAGTTTAATGTTTAGCCCATCGGCCGCCTGTGCTGCAATAATTTTAGTAGCATCACGCACAGAAAACACCGCTTCATCGGCATAGATCGGCAAGCGCGAATTGTCACGAATATATTTCAATCCCTCAATATCCCACGCTTTGACCGGCTGCTCGACCATTGCAATGCCAATGTCATTTTTTACCAGACTATCAATGATATTTAATGCGGACTTAGCATCCCAGCCCTGATTAGCATCACTCAAAATCTGAATTTTATCGCCCACCGCCTGCCGAATCGCTTTCAACCGGACAATATCTTCCCGAGGTTCTAAGCCAACTTTAATTTTGAGAGTTTCAAAACCCTGACTAACAAAGAGCTTGGCATCGGCAACCATCTCCGCGCAGTCTTTAACACTCACCGTTGATAAAATTTTGACTTCCGGAATCCCACCGCCCAAAAACTTATAAAGCGGCAATCCAGCGGACTTACTGATCAAATCATACACAGCAATATCCAGCGCAGCCTTGGCTGAAGTATTATTAATCACCCGGGTTCTGATTAATTGCAAGAGCGCGGCAAAATTACGGATATCAGCACCAACCAAAGCTGAGCCGATTAATTGAACAGCACCAATAATTGAATCAGTAGAATCACCGGTGATAACTGGCGTTGAAGCCGCCGAACCATAACCGACCAAACCACTGTCGGTTTCCACAATCACCACCACGTCTTCGACTTGTTCCGTCCGCCGAAGTGCCGTAATGAATGGACGAATTAGAGGAATTCGCAATTTGGCAATTGAAATTTTACTGATGCGCATCACTGCTCCCATGTTTTAAAATTGATTTAGTTGCTGGATGCGGTTCCATGATGGGAATTGGCTTATTTTCGTCATTAATCGCCACATAAGTGAAAATTCCGTGGGTAACCGGTTTTGATTCGCGGGTGATATAATCATAGGTCCACGCTTCAATCTGAATTTTCATCGAAGTTCGCCCCTTATGCACCACTTTGGCATAACAGGAAACCAGATCACCAACTTTGATTGGATTGATAAATGTCATGGTTTCAATGGAAATGGTTACCGCCCGACCAGTTGGTGAATAACCCTTGGCAATTACGCCACCACCTAAATCCATTTGTGAGAGCACCCAGCCGCCAAAAATATCGCCACGGGCATTGGTATCACTGGGCATGGCAATGGTTCGCATGACTAATTCACCCGCAGTACTTAATGTCGTTGTATCCTGCATAATCTAAAATTGCTCCTAATAAATATATTTCATCCTGTTATACTTACATCAGCCTATGATTGCTTTTAGTTATCACTCATTATAAAGACTTTAGCACGGGGTCATTGATTTTTCCTCATGGCACACCAATTTTAGACCACTAATCAGCGCGCAAAATCCTCAAACTCAATAACTCAGCGCAAAAATATAAACACGCGTGTAACACCAGTTAACACTTGTTATTATCATTATTACAATCGGCATGCGGCAACCCACTAGCCGTCAAAATACTTTTTAAGCTCGTAGTTAATTGATTACCGGCAATAAAACCATTTACCTGATATTTCTTGAGAATTTGACCATTGTCATCGACAAAAACCATTGATGGTGGAGCAATTATCTGGTATTTTGCCTGCAATTGCTGAATCTCGTGGTTATTCTCACTCACATCCACCCGAATCAGCATATAACGGTTCATTAAATGGCTAACCTGTTGGTCTGAAAAGGTCTTAATGTCCATTTCCTTGCAGGCGATACACCAATCGGCATAAAAATCAATAACCACCGGTTGGTGCTGACTTTGTGCCAATGCCAAATAGCTATCCAATTGCTTTTGCGTGGTAACGACCGTAAATTTACTTTCATTGGCAGCCATGAGCACGCCACGAATCGAA
>JBPOJK010000156.1:0-5821 GCA_052033675.1 Pseudomonadota bacterium | reverse complement strand
TGCACTTTTCTCCAGTGTTTTTATTAATCAGGAGAGCACTTTTCTCTTCAATTTCATGATCCAGCATTAAAGCAATAATAAGACGCTCTTCAACTTCTTGTGGTGTGGAAGGTAATCCAAATTGTTTAATATACTCGGGAGAACAGTAAAAGATAATATTACCCTGACAAAGAAGCTTCATTTTCTGTGAGCCTTTTTTGGGTCTGTGATTAACTATAGCTAAATCAAAATTATCTTTAACTAGATTAGGCTGGGCGTTTTGATAGGAAATATTTAAGGTTATTTTTGGAAATTTTCGTAAAAAAGTTAAAAGGTATGGTGTAATAATTCTAAGTGCAAAATACGGTGGTAAAAGTACATGTATCGGACCACTAAGGTCTTTATTGTCATGCTCAATTTTGTTGACCGCACGATCATATTCACTTTCTAAGTCACAAAATTTCTCATAAAGCTCTTTCCCGGCTTTGGTCAATTCAACGTTGCGGGTGTCCCGTTTAAGCACGGTAAAATTTAAATCATTTTCAAATTTTTGAATTTTTCTGGTTATATTTGACGGGCTGATTCCAGTTTGTCTTGATGCTTCGGAGAAGCTGCCGGCTTTAACTATTTTTATAAACAGTACTAATTCATCATACATGCTCACCCCCTAATATATTCCTGATTTAATTTCTTAATAGTTCATAATAATAAATTTTATCATGGTTTTTCAATATAATATTTAAAATCAGTTAATAAAAAAGTGCAATTAATAATTGCAAATAGAAACATTTGACAAAAAAGACTTACAGTATAAAGGGTTAAGCAAAATATCAGAACACATCATAAATTCATAACATACTTATTTATATAAATTATTTTAATTTATGCTACACTGTAAATGGGTATAACGTAATTCATGTTTTGCCAAATATTAAAAAAGGAAATAAAATGAATACCTCTGAAAATGTAAAAAACAAGAGCCATCCCTGGAGGACATATGGATCGCCAATCAGTAAACAATGGGGAGAAACTCATGAAGTTCCCAAATCTATAGTCGATAAGGAACCAGACGACATAAATCAGGTTGTATTAAAAAAGAATTCCACTGACGATCAAAGTTAGCTTACTTTCTTTTAAATAAATGCAGGTTTTCGCTTATGTTCAATTTAAGGATAATTATCATGTTATATTATGTATTAATTTTTTTCATAGTCGCACTGGTAGCCGGAATTTTAGGCTTTAGCGGTATAGCGGCGGCTTCTGCGTCTATTGCCCAAATAATATTTTTTATATTTATTTTATTGTTTGTTCTTTCCCTAATCGCCCATATGATACGACGGAAGAAAACTTAGATTTAGAAAATATTATCCCATAAACAAAAAGCCCCCTGAATAGCTTAAGGATCGGGGGCTTCACATTCATTATTAATAAATATACTTATCTTTGCAATTTATCTTTGCAATTTATCTTTGCAATACATACGTACCAGGTGCATTACCTATAATTTTATAATCATTATTTCCAGTTGTTGGTAAAGTGACTTGAACAACTGATAAATCTGCTAGCCACTGCTCCCATGATAGCCACCACGATCCAACATATTTAGGAGCCTGTTCCAGCCATTCTTCAGGCATAAGGCTTTTACCTAATTTCTCACGTTTAAGCATCTGATAGCTTCGCCCTTTATGCCTAGGTTCACTTATTATTCCCGAATTGTGTCCACCGCCGGTTAAGACATATGTTGTCTCCGCATTAATTAGTTTGTGTATTTTATAGACTGATTTCCATGGTGCGACGTGATCTTTGACTGTGCTGACGGCAAAAATTGGAACTTTAATCGCGGATAATTTTATATTTACACCATTAGTCTTAAATTTCCCCAGTGATAATTCATTATTTAAATATAGTTTGCGTAAATATTCTGAGTGCATTCTATATGGTAGCCTGGTTACGTCATGATTCCATGCCATCATGTCATTAAGTGGATATCTGGTACCCAATAAGTAATCTTGAATGTAGCGCGACCAGATTAGATCTATTGCATGTAATGCGCTAAAACAGCTGGCCATTTGTTCACCGCTTAAATAGCCCTGTTCCTGCATTGTTATTTCAAGGGTCTGTATTTGTGCTTCATCTATAAATAAGCGTAACTCCCCGGCATCTATAAAATCAATTTGAGCTGCAAATAATGTAATACTCTTAATTCTATTATCCGCTTTTGATGACATTAGTGCAGCAGCAAGCATTAGTAAAGTACCACCAATGCAATATCCAGTACAGTGAACCAATTGGTTTGGTATAATACTATTCACAACCTTTAGCGCATCCATAATTCCAAAATTAATATAATCATCAAGGCCTAAATTTCTATCTTCACTTGCTGGGTTTTTCCAAGATATCATAAAAACAGTATGCCCTTTTTCAACTAAAAATTTAACCAGCGAATTATAAGGCGAAAGATCTAAAATATAATATTTCATGATCCATGCGGGAACAATTAGTATCGGTTCAGCAAAAACCTTATTGGTCGTTGGCGTATATTGAATTAGTTCAATTAATTTATTACGATAAATTACTTTCCCGGGAGTGATTCCCACTGTTACACCAACTTTAAACTCTTCTGTACCAACTGGTGATTGATGATTAATCTTTCGAAAACCATCTTCAAAATAATTTAAATATCCCTGGATAAAATTCATTCCGGATTGTCTTAAAGCAGCTTTTATCACGACTGGATTTGTACAAGGGAAATTTGAAGGTGAAAAACTATCCATAAGCTGATGTAGGGTAAAGTTAACCAGATGTTGGTTATGCGGCGTAACTCCAGGAACATTTGTACTCATATAATCCAATAAATGTTCGTAACTTAAAAATAGCTGCGAATAAAGATTAAATGGATACAGCTCACTCCAGAGACTATCTTTAAATCGATGATCTACCGGATTAATATTAATACATTTAGGACATTGTTTATTATGGCACACGTCCCAAAAATAATTGACAAATCTAAAAAATGTACATTGGGACTCCTGTGATGTCTCCAGTAATTTTTTTGGCGAAGATATTAAATGTTTAAACCAATCTGAATAAGCAGAAAAAAGTACTCCCGAATATGATAATAATATAGATTCTTGCATTTAATTATCCTAAGCATTCTTTAAATATCTACAAAGCCAATAAAAATTAGAGGCCTTCACTTCTTTGACTATGTTCAGTGTAACATTTTTTTTATCTGGAATGTGATTATTATAAAATTTTTGCTTATGCACAATTATGAATATTTGCCAATTCTTAAGTTTTATTCGCATTTTTCTCTCCGGATTTTTGGATAGAGTCCAATTGCAAACATGATATAATCCACCCATATTAAATATGAAGAATAAAAAATTGTGACACCTAAAAAGTTTAGCTCAAGATTTTCCTTGCTGATGTTATTTAGTTCGCTCTTTACTGGCACAAGCTATACATTTGCCGCAACAACGACTAATTCAAATAATAGCGATGAAATAACCATTCAGGATAATATTCCACAATCTGAAAGCACTAATCAATTAAATCTCGCTGATCAAGTAAAAATTAGCTTAAATGGCAGTTTTTTTAATCTAACCCAACAAAAACAACTTGTGGATATTCAGCAGCAAGCGATTTCACCAGTGGAATTTCATGCTAGTTTATGGCGCTATATTAAGCGTTACAATCAGTTATTGCTACAATCCAATCGCAGTCAGATGAAATTAACGGATGGCGTTAAAACCTCTCCGTTAAATACCCAAAATGCTCAAGTGGCATTTACGCTGCCAAAACTTGAAAAATCATATTTAGTTTTGAATTATCAAGCACAATCACTGGTATTAAATAATCTTATTCTAATACTGCCGCTTAGCGCTGATAAATCAACTCTATCAGCCCAACAGCTTGAAAGTTATCGAACGATATCACAAACCGCAATTATGGCATTATCGCGTGGAATCGCTAAAGAATCAGCCGATATAATCACTAAAGATCTTTGGCATAATGAAGCTCTTTATCAGCGTTTTAATGGTAAATATCGTTGGTTAAATACAAGTTGTGATTATAACGCAACGCTACAAAATCGGATTTGCATATTTTATAAGAAAAATTAATTATGTCATGGTTTTGGTACGCCCTTGGTGCGGCAATTTTATGGGGACTTAGTTATACCATCAATCAAGTAACGCTAAAGCATTTTGATGAAGTTGAACTATTGTTTTTTGAATCACTGGTAGTATTTTTAATTATTGGCGGCTACTTCATGTTTCGCGGTAATTTTGCCGAATTTGCCCACAAACTGACTAACCCCAAGCAATTTATGTTAATTCTCTGTAGTGGTTTAATTTATGTTCTTGCCAGTTGGCTAATTCTTAAAAGCATCTCAGCGAGTAATGCCGGATTGGCGGCAATCATTGAATCTTGTTATCCAATTTTTACCGTCATTTTTGCATTCATCTTTTTTGGTCAATTGCAGCTTAATTTGATGTCGGGAATTGGCTTTTGCCTAATTTTAACCGGGATTATCATTGTCAAGTTTTATGGGCATTAGCAAGATTAACGGCTAATCCCCTATTCCATTACTAGTTTACGGAATATCAACACCTGCTGCCGCGACCCAAATTTGATACCACTCATCACGATCTAGTGTTAGCTCTTGACTGATTAATGCACTGCTTATCCGTTCTATTTTGCCGCTGCCCAATAAAATTTGAAATTTGGCGGGATGTCTTAGCAACCATGCAAAAGCAATTTGTTCCACGGTACAATTGCGGGCTGCGGCAATTTTTGCAAGCACTTTAAAAACTGGTTCATCTGACTTAAATAATTTCCCGCCAGCCAGCGGTGACCAAATTTGCGGACGGATTCTATTTTTATACAAATAGTCAATATTTCCATTGGTAAAGTGTTGATGTTCCATGACCGAGGCTTCAATCTGATTGGTTTGCAATGGAAAATCAAGGTATGCCTGCAATAATTCAAATTGCGCCGGCAAAAAATTAGAAACCCCAAAATTTAAAACTTTTCCGGAACTGGCTAAAGAACTAAATGCCAGCGCAACTTCCTCGGGATTCATTAACCAATCCGGACGATGAATCAATAATAAATCCAGATGGTCAGTTACCAGATTAGTCAGTGAACGTTCTACCGCGGCTATAATATGTTTGAAATCGGTGTCATAAATATGGGTTTGTCCGGGGAATTTGTCCGATGGTAATTTTATTCCGCATTTGCTGGTCAAATAAATTTTATCGCGGATGCCCGTTTGTAGCTTCAATGCTTGTCCAAACAATTGCTCGCAGCCATAATCACCATAAATATCGGCATGATCAAAATGCTTAATATTTAGTTCAATTAATTGGTGAATAAAATCAAGAAGTTGCTTATCGCTATACCCCCAAGAATTTAGCCGCCAACATCCTTGGATAAATGTATTGTTGTGATTGACCACGATTTATATTCCTCAAACTATTTTTTTACTACGA
Source organism: Pseudomonadota bacterium (assembly GCA_052033675.1). Classification (GTDB taxonomy): domain Bacteria; phylum Pseudomonadota; class Gammaproteobacteria; order Burkholderiales; family UBA11063; genus Aquella. The sequence continues at coordinate 347 of JBPOJK010000156.1, read as the reverse complement.
ACTTGATCTAACTGTATTAGTGATTTTATGCACGATAAAGATTTTAAGCTAAAATATAGATACATGCGTAAAAATTAGTTAGTAACAATTAATTTACAAAATAATCAAAATAACTATCCGGCAGCAGCGAGTTTAGGCGCAATATAAATTTGATTACCGCTTTGCCGTTTAAATTATCCGGTGTATAATCGGCAATTCCGGCATTTCCCAGATAATAATGCTCACTACCCTCATTATCACTTTTTTTCAAAAAAATCATTAATGTCAAATTATTCTGGCGATAATCAATTATGCGCTGAATTTCATTAGGTATTGACTTTTGATATGGCCGCGAATACCATACAATA
>JBPOJK010000011.1:0-8428 GCA_052033675.1 Pseudomonadota bacterium | reverse complement strand
GCGTTGGCTGGTGCAACCATGGGCTTTCTATGGTTTAATGCTCATCCGGCACAGGTGTTTATGGGGGATGTAGGAGCGCTGTCGATTGGCGCGGTATTGGGTACGATTGCGATTATTGTTCGTCAGGAAATTGTCTTTGGGATTATGGGTGGATTATTTGTGATTGAAGCGTTGTCGGTAATATTGCAAGTCGGTTCGTATAAATTACGCCGTAAGCGGATTTTTTTGATGGCACCGATTCACCACCATTTTGAATTAAAGGGTTGGAAAGAAACTCAGGTCGTGGTTCGCTTCTGGATTATCAGTATTATATTTTTACTGATAAGTTTATCAACCATTAAATTGCGTTAGCAAATAAGCTCTTAAAGCCTGTCAAGTAAAGAAATTATATGAAAATTAATTATTCAACTGCCAAGTTTGTTATTGCGGGTGCCGGAGAAACCGGGCGCTCAATCTACAATTTTTTAGCCTATCGAGGCGCCAATGTACTGCGGGTTGTCGATACTCGCGTAATTCCGCCGCAGTGGAGTGAAATTGAAGTCATTGGTGGTCAGCTTGAATATGGTAATTTTGTTGATGCCGATATAATTGTGATTAGTCCCGGCGTGTCAATTTACGAACCGGTTTTGCAGCAGGCGCTTAGTCATGGCAAAGAGGTAATTGGCGATGTCGAATTATTTGCCCGTGAAATAAGAACGTGGAATGCCAAAGTTATCGCCATTACCGGCAGCAACGGTAAAACCACCGTTACCAGTTTAACCGGGTTTTTGGGACAACAGGCAGGAATTAAGACCCTGATTGCCGGAAATATTGGTTTGCCGGTATTGGATGCTTTAAGAGAAATTGAACAAACGCATGATTATCCGCAGTTAATTGTTCTGGAGCTATCGAGTTTTCAACTGGAAACTTTAACCAGTTTGCAGCCAATCAGTGCAACGGTATTGAATATTTCGGAAGATCATTTGGATCGCTATCGGGATTTATTGGAATATGCTTACGTTAAAGCCAATATTTTCAATAATTGTCAAATTCAGGTTTTGAATCAGGATGATCCATTGGTACAGGCAATGCGCCGCGATAATTGTCAACAGCTTTATTTCGCGGCTAGTGCTGCCGAATATCAGCTTTCACACAATGCTGATAAATTATTGGTTGAAGATCAGGCAATTTTTACTACCGAGAATTTGCAATTAGTTGGAAAACATAATTACTTAAATGTGTTGGCAAGTCTGGCATTATTAAACGGCGCAGGCTACTCGGTGGAACATTTTATTCCATATTTGGCAGAATTTGCCGGTTTGGAACATCGGATGCAAAAAGTTTGCGAACACAATGGAGTTCTATATATTGAAGATTCCAAGGGAACCAATGTCGGTGCGGTTATAGCTGGAGTTGGCGGTATCAATCGTCCGATCCATCTCATATTAGGTGGTGATGGTAAAGGGCAGGATTTTTTACCATTGCGTGAGTTGGTTTTGACTAAATGCCATTCTGTTGCATTAATTGGACAAGACGCTGCGCAGTTAGCTGAAATTCTGGACGGTATTCCCAATGTTAAGAGTTATGCAACGCTCGAATTAGCGGTTGCCGCATGTGTTAATCAGGCCAAATCCGGTGACGCGGTAATTTTGTCGCCAGCCTGTGCCTCATGGGATATGTTCAAAAATTATAAACACCGCGCGCAAGTTTTTATTGATGCCGTTCATGAATATTGTAACTAAATTTATTCGCTGGTTTTTTAGTGACCGGACTAAAAACGACAAGATTGGCTTAGACAATAATCTGTTGTTTGCCACAATTCTGCTGTTGACGGTCGGGGTGGTGATGGTCTATTCGGCGTCAATTGCCTACGCTGCCCGTGATTCCGGCAGTGGTAATCCCTATTATTATCTGATTCGCCACTTCATGGCAATCACCCTTGGTTGTGTCGGTGGTGCGCTGGCATTTAGTCAACCAAGCTCATTTTGGCATAAAAATGCCAATCGGATTTTAATTATCGTAATTATTTTACTGGCTGCTGTGTTGATTCCCCATGTCGGGCGGGTTGTCAATGGCTCGCGGCGCTGGCTACCTGTAGGGTTTCTGAATTTGCAACCCTCTGAACTTGCCAAATTGGGAATGGCGATTTATATGGCGAATTATTTTAGTGGTAAATCGTTGAAATCAGTTAAATTTCTCAGTGATGTAGTCCCGTTGCTGACCGCAATTGTATTGGTTTGTGGGTTATTACTAATGGAACCGGATATGGGTTCGACTACGGTTATTTTTCTGATTGTTCTGACGATTTTATATCTTTCTGATTTAGATGTGCGAATTATTTTGGGAACTTTGGTTGCGGGGGTAATTGCTTTTGCCGCTCTCGTTATCATGGAACCATATCGGATGAAACGGGTAATTGGCTTTTTAAATCCGTGGGAAGACGCACTGGGTAAAGGTTATCAACTTAGCCACTCATTATTGTCATTTGGTCATGGCGGTTGGTTTGGAGTTGGACTTGGTAATAGTATTGAAAAACTCTATTATTTGCCGGAAGCTCATACCGATTTTATTATGGCTATTATCGGTGAAGAATTTGGTATGATCGGTGTAGTGGTGGTGCTGGCTTTATTTTGGGTGATTTTCTATCGCGGGTTTACAGTGATTGCTACCGAAGCCAAACGCTTGCCGAATCGTAAATTTCAGGCGTTGTTGGCGCAGGGAATCAGCGCGTGGCTATTTGCTCAAGCGGTCGTTAATATTGGAGTTAGCATTGGAATTTTACCAACCAAAGGTTTAACCTTACCGTTTGTTTCATATGGGGGTAGTTCAATTTTGATAAACTGTATCGCGATTGCCATTTTACTTAAGATTGATTACGAAAATAAACTTATTCGCCTGGGAAGTCATCACCGTGACCGCTGAATGCAAATTACCAACATTAATTATCAGTGCCGGTGGTACTGGTGGGCATATCTTTCCGGCCTTAGCAGTGGCAAAGCAGCTTGAAACGGATTATCAGATTGTTTGGGTCGGCGGCAATAGTGGAATGGAAGTAAATCTAGTTCCGCAACATGGCTATCCGTTGGAACAAATTGCTATTGGTGGCGTTCGCAAGAAGGGAATATTACGCAAGTTATTGTTACCGTTGACCATGTTTAAAGCGCTAATAGCTGCGATTAAAATTATCCACCGCCATCAACCGGTTATCGTAGTGGGATTTGGTGGTTATGCGGCATTCCCGATTGGCTTTGCTGCACGTTTAGTTGGCAAGCCGCTGATTATTCATGAACAAAACTCGGTTGCCGGGTTAACCAATCGAATTTTATCAAAGGTTGCTAATCAAGTATTAACTGCGTTTCCGAATGTTCTAGCAAGTAAAAAAACTTTAGTAGTGGGCAATCCGGTTCGGCAGGACATCATTGGTTCCGGGAGTGTACTGGATATGCTTGAGTCATTGCCAACCGATAAACTACGGATTTTAGTTGTCGGTGGTAGTTTAGGTGCGCAAGCCTTAAATGATACGGTTCCTGCAGCCTGTGCCCGCATTCCAACACATATTGCGCTAGTGACTCACCAAATCGGCAAAAGTGGCGATATGGATAAGGTTACTACCGCCTACCAGAAGACTGGTATCAATGCCAAAGTGGTTAAATTTATTGAGGATATGGCAGAGGCATACCACCACCATGATGTGATTATTTGTCGTGCCGGAGCTTCAACGGTCGCTGAGGTTGCCGCGGCAGGAATTTGTGCTATTTTTGTGCCTTATCCACATGCAGTGGATGATCATCAAACTGGAAATGCGCTCTATTTGGTAAGGGAGCAGGCAGCGTATTTGCTGCCACAAACTTCATTAACCCCGGAGTCGCTGGCTAACCAACTAGTGGAATTGACTCCAGAGACCTGTAATCAATTGGCAATTGCCGCGCGGAAGTTGGCAATTACCGATAGTACCGCACGAATTGTCTCCGAAATTAAAAAATTTACTAAATGAAAAAGGAAGTATGTGAAATACTTCCTTTTTTCTATCTTTGGTGAAATTATTTTCTAGTGACTTCCTGAACGCCATTAACGTTAAAGACTTTGCCAATTAAGGTCGTGAAGTTAAAATCTTGTCCATTGACTTGAATCGTAAAAGTCATGATGGCTTTATTGTTACGGCAAACTGTGCGTAGTCCAATGATATGTAGCTTTTCAATCGCAAATAAATCGGTTAAATCCCGTAACAAACCATGACGGTCATTGGCAATAATTTCCAAATCAGCACTAAAGGTCGAATTTTTAGCATTATCCGCCCAGCTAACATGAACAACTTTATGCGGGTAGAGATGCGCCTGCCGGTTAAAATCCTGACAGCCCAAGCGGTGAATGGCTACGCCCTTACCTTGGGTAATAAAGCCGACAATCTGATCACCAGGAATCGGTTTGCAGCATTGGGCAAAATGGGTGACGATGCCGCTAACGCCATCCACCAGGATTGTTCCTTTAGCGTGTGGTTTAACTATTTTATCGCGTTTTTCTGCTAAACGTTTTTCCAGTTCGGCACTGGTTAAATCTTCCCGCGGTTGTGGAATTGCCGCCGCAATAAGTTTTTCAATGGCTTCTTTTAAGGTTAGCGGTGAAATTTCGCCTTTGCCGATTGAAATTTGTAAATCCTTCTCATTGGTATGGCTTAATTTAGAAACAATTTCTTCTGCCCGCGGACGAATCGCCGCTGGAAATTTTGATAGCTCGCGCTCATAAATTTCTTTGCCGCTCTCATGGAAATCCTCATTGTTCAGATCTCGGATGTAACGGCGGATATGGCTAATTGCTTTTGAGCTCTTTGCCCAGCCTTCATGCAACCAGTTAATACTCGGACCGCCATCCTTCACCGTTAGGACTTCAATCCGCTGACCATTTTGCAACGCGGTTGATAATGGCACAATTTGTCCATCAATCTTAGCTCCACGACAACGATGACCAATCGCACTATGAACGGCATAGGCAAAATCAATTGGTGTTGAACCGGTTGGTAGAGTAATAACCTTGCCGTTGGGCGTCATTACATAAATATTGTCACTGAAAATTTCATTTTTGAAAATGTCAGTCAAGTCTTTACGTTCAGATAATTCATCGCGCCAGTCAAGAATTTGACGAATCCAGGCAATTTTTTCTTCAAATTGCGGATTATTTTCGCCACCTTCTTTATAGCGCCAATGTGCCGCCACGCCATATTCGGCATGATCATGCATGGCAAAAGTACGAATTTGAATTTCGACAATCCGATTTTCCGGTCCGATTACACAAGTATGCAAACTCTGGTAATTGTTAGGTTTTGGGTTGGAAATATAATCATCAAATTCACCGGGAATTGGCGAATATTTGGTATGAACTATTCCCAGCACGGTATAACAATCGCGTATTTCTGGGACTAGCACCCGCACGGCGCGAATATCATAGAGATTCTCAAAGTCATAATCTTTCTTTTTCATTTTTTTCCAGATTGAGTAGATGTGTTTGGCACGACCACTAACCTGAAAATCCTGAATTCCACTTTCTTCCATTTGTGATGATAAGAATTTTTTAATGTTTTCAATATAATCTAGCCGCTCTTGCCGCGTTTCATCAAGTAACTTGGCAATGCGCTTATATTGTTCGGGGTGGAGATATTTAAATGATAAATCTTCCAGTTCCCATTTTATCTGCCATACTCCCAGCCGATTGGCCAGCGGGGCAAAAATTTCCATAGTTTCGAGTGCAATTTTTTGTTGTAGCGTAAAATCATTGCAGCTTTTTAAATTAAGCATTAATTCGCCACGACCAACCAGCACTATCAATACAATCCGGATATCGCTAGCCATTGCCAAAAGCATTTTACGGATAACTTCAATCTGGTTTCTTTTCTCGGTTTCATCGGCATCTATTGCTAAATCATCAAGTTTGCGGATATTGGTAACCCGGTTGATTCCATCAATTAATTCAACAATTTTTTTGTCAAAGTCTTTGAGCTCGGCAACCCAATTTTGGCAAAAATGCGGTAGGGCAAATAAGATTGTTGCTGTAACGGCATCGGCATAGAGGTGTAATTCGGCAACTTTATTGGCACAGGTTAAAGCATGCATTAGCATGTCAATATCGGTTGGATAAAAAGTTTTACCATTATAAAACTGCTCTGCCAAGTGAATGGCGCGTTTAAACTGATCTATCTCGGCAGGCGTAAACTGCATCCGCTGGATTTCCAGCCAGCTGTTAACATCATGAAAATTACTCTTTACGGTTACCATAACTTATCTTATTCCTTAGCTATTTTAATATTGCAGGTCGTGGTGTTATACCAGTTCGACGGTAAACAGGCGATTATACTGTCTAAATGCATAACGATCGGTCATGCCCGAAATATAGTCGGCAACCACTCGTGGCAAACCATCTTTTTCAATTCGGGCTTGGAATTGATCTGGTAATAGACGCTGATCGCTGATAAAAGCTTCAAATAAGGAGCGAATTACTTTTTCGGCTTTATAGCGCAACTGCATGACACTGTAATGTTGATAGAGATTCTTAAAAAGAAAACGCTTTAGTTGTTTTTGCTGCTGATAAAACTCGTCATCATATTGGATTAGCGGCGGACATGCCCGAACCTCGGCTACCGACAGTGGTTGGTGCTGATTAATATTGGTTTGTGAGTTATCAATCAGGCGATAAATGGTGAAATTAATCAGATGGCGAACCAATTCTTTATGTAAGCGCCGTCCGGATAGCTGTGGGTATTTGCTGCGAATGCTCTCTAGCTGATTTTTAACAATGGTGACTTCTTCCAACTCATCCAGTGTCAGCAGGTTGGCACGCAAGCCATCATCCAGATCATGAAAATTGTAGGCTAATTCATCGGCGACATTGGCTAATTGCGCTTCTAAACTTGGTTGAGTTTTATTTAAAAATCGTTCGCCAAGTCTGCCCAACTGCTGGGCTTTATTTAATGGACAATGCTTGAGAATGCCCTCCAGTGATTCGAAAGTTAAATTCAATCCATTGAATTCAGCATAACGTTCTTCAAGTTCAGTGACGATTCGTAGTGATTGTAGATTATGCTCAAAATGTTGTCCATGCTGGAACATACATTCATTCAATACATCCTGCCCGCTATGCCCAAAAGGTGTATGTCCCAAATCATGCGCCAGACAAACGGTTTCAACTAAATCAACATTCAAATTTAAAGCATTGGCAATTGAGCGCCCAACTTGGGCAACCTCTAAGCTATGGGTTAATCGCGTGCGGAACAAGTCACCCTCATGATTGATAAACACTTGGGTCTTATATTCCAAACGGCGAAAGGCGCTGGAGTGAATGACCCGATCGCGATCACGCTGAAAATCACTACGTAACTTGGGTGGTGCTTCCGAATATTGGCGACCGAGACTATAATTTACAGCATAGCTGGCAAATTTTTCCATGTTTCAATCCATTAAATGCACTGGCGGCGAATTAGATTTTAGCGCGTCAGAATAGTTGCGCTACAAGTGTTTTTACGAATTAGAACCTCCGGACAGTCGACAAATTTGTCAACTTTTTTATCCATGCAGAACCATAATCCGGTAAGATATTTTTCGCTGTCATTACCATCACAAATTACCAAAATTGAGCTTTCGGGAATTTGCGGATTTTGCACATGTAGCATCGTGCGAATTTCTGCAGCAGTGGTTTCCATTTTGAGCGTAGAATAAGCAATTTTTTGATATTGACGTAATCCATCATTAAAATAGCGATTAACATTCTGATAGTATAACGAACTATTGCTACTTTCTAAACCGGCACTATAATAATTAGAACACGTGCCATGCTTAGCCCATTCATGGTTAATAAACCGATTAGAGTTGGTTAGATAATTGCGATAAGGATTTTCAAAATCCAGGCTATCAGACTTTAAATCAGGGACTTCGCTGCAATTACTAGGGTAGCTGCCATCTTTATATTCCGGCCATAACCCGTGAAACATTAATGGTTTACTGGCTTGCTGCTGGCAGGATTTGATTTGGTCTAAATCCGCGCCGCTTTGACCGGTTCCGGCTTCACACCATCCGGGAATCCATTGGGTGGAGAGTAAATAAAAATCAAATTTATTTACTTGTGGGTAGCGTTTAGCCATTGAACTGCCGGCAGCTCCGGAAAAACTTACGGCAACGGCTCCGCCAACTGCACCGATTATTCCCAATAAAATTATTTTTTTTGGTATCATGTTTTTATGCCAATAATAAATTAACGTAGTTGTTAATTCCTTGCTCTAGACTCAAAAATGGTTTTTTGTAACCGGCATCGTGAACTAGGCGTGAACTATTGGCTTCGGTATAGCATTGATATTTACCTGCCAAATCACCCGGGAAGGGGATATATTCAAGGATTCCTTGCGTTACCGCTGTAGCCAGATCAATTGCTGGATGACCTTCCGCTTGGCGACAGGCATTAATGGTTG
>JBPOJK010000038.1:0-5578 GCA_052033675.1 Pseudomonadota bacterium | reverse complement strand
TAATTTATATTTTTCTGTCATTTTTTGTCCTATATAGCATTATTAAATTTTATAATATTTTTGATTATGTCTCAATAATTTTTGAGACCAAGTATTCAAAAATTGCATTTCAGGTGTAAATCCTCCCATGTGTTGGTTTGTTATAGAGAGAAAAAAGTTTCCGTGAAATGCGATTCTATTGGGATTATAATAAAACTCATTTAAATAAATTATCAGTTCTGAATCTAAATAATTATTTAATGACATGAAAATTTCTTTTAAATCAGTTTCTATTGCTAAATATTGTCTTTGCATCCATTGAAATGCAGTTACTTTATCAGATTGGTTAATAAATTTCAGCTCTATAAAGTCATGAAAGAAAACCGTTTCACATAACTGTTTTATCTGCTCATCTGTCATATTGTAGCTATCTACATCATATGGAGGATTCTTTACTTTCATGATTTTATTAAATTCATTTAGTACCGCAGTAACCTTATGAGCTAAGTTATGAATTCTCGTGTGAATTGTTTTAACTAGTCTTCTGTTGTTTTTGTAGAATGCATACTCTACAAATATTAAATAAAAAATTATACTCGTTAAAACACCTGCACCAATATTAATAAATAAGGAATTGGTACTTTGATTATGAACTAAATAGCCTATCAAAATTAACAAGCAAGCAAGTGAAACAAAAAATAATAAAGTTGTCTTATTACTCAACATTAGAATAAATATTTTAAAATTACGTAACATATTCATTTATATAAATCATCTTTCTCTGAAATTTAGCGGTGAATAGTGCATTTTGTTGCCATGTACCACGGTTTGTGATTCTTATTTTACTTTATAATACCCATTTTTTGCAGCACCTACAAATTCAATTAATCCGAAGTCAATTAGAATAGCAATATATTTCTTAATTGACTCAACAGATAATCCAGTTAACTCTGCCAGTTTAACCCGATTATAATCATTATCTGCAATTAGATTTAGAATTTGCGCTAAATTTTGTAGTTGTTTATCTGAGTAAATATTTTGGATTTGATTACTCTGTAAATAATTTACAAGGTAATTTACTGGGTATTTATTATGAGTTACAGGGTAATTTTGCACATTATCGGGTGTTTTCTCCGAACTTTGGCGGTAGAAAGTTACCGTAAACCAATCCTGAGTGTAGTTTATTTCATATCGGCAATGGTTTTGTTCCGCATCTTGGCGTATTCGTCCGATACCAGTACCGGCTTTTTCGATATAACCAGCTCGTGCCAGTAAATCAGCGATTAAATGATTACGTCTGACACTTTTATAACCAAATTCTTCCTGATGTAAGCCACTCGGCAGTCCTCCCGGACTCACCACAACCACCCGATCAGCAAAAATTTCTACCGAAATATTTGCGCCCTCTTGAAAGTAATTGCGATGGCAAAAAGCATTGACAATTGCCTCCCGTAGTGCTATTTCAGGGATATCATGAATCTCTTCACGTTGGATTTTTTCGATTTTATAGGCGGTGGTGGTATGCGCTTTAACAAAATTTACCGCATTATCAATATTATCCAACATATTGGTATTATAATTTTTGCGGTCTAAAATATTAACCCGCTCAGTACCATTAAACAGAATACAGCTGCACACTGCATGATTCAATAAGAAGTCGATTGATTTACTAAAGAATAATACTCCGGCATTGGTGAATTTGTTATTATCAGTTAAGCAGCCCAAATTTTTGAGTAATTGTTCGGGTTCAATTTGATTGCTGATTTTAGCTTTGGTTAAAAAATTGTGGTAGGCAAAACGATCAAAGTTACTTAAAAAATCCGCCCGCCGATGTTCCAATCTATCAAACTGAATAAGCCCCTCGCTTTGAAATAATTCAATGATTTCATTTCGCCCAAGCTTTTGGCTATTAGGTCCAATTCGTAAATAAAACCCATCACTGCATGAATAAGGACGATTAGCTCCTTTGGGGATATTAAGTTGTAAGATACCTTGTGCATGAGCGACAATTTCAACGTGAATTTTTGGTTCAATTTGGTTGATGGTATCCTGAACTCGTGATTTCAATTCATTGGTGATATTTAATGGTTTAATTTTGCCGCTATCAGTTACCCCAATTAATAAGATTCCACCATCGGCGTTAGCAAATGCACAGACGTCTTTCGCTAAAGATTTGTCAATACTTTCTTTAAATTCAAGCTGATAACCTTCGCCAGTTGCAATTAGTTGTTCAAGTTGTTTCATATTATATTAAATCTTATTGTAAATAAATTGCTTACCGTAATATTTGGCTCTAGCTGGGCTTGATAATGTTCTGCAAGTTCGACTTGCTCATTATCAAGTTCTTGTTCACGGGCTTGTTTTTGCTCATTGAGCCTGCGTTTCTTGTTTTTTAGCTGATTGATTTCACCAGTCAGTGCAACTTTATCACGGACATTAGCGGCTGATTTAATACTTTTGTTGAGCTCTTTTATTTGCTGGTCTATTTCGTCAAGCTGCACCATAAAATCTTCAATCACATCAGCTCGGAAATATTCAATTTTGCTATATTCATCATCAAAATTTTGAGCCTTGAGTGATTCAAAATTACTCAAGGCTTGATTCCGATTACTATTTTGGAGTTCGGCTAAATCATCGTTGCTAAAGTTGCTTGCTTGTTGTCGTGCTTCTAAATTAAATAGTCTCTCACACTCGAATTGCGTAAGCTCCTGCCCATTGTCAAGCCTGCCGCTAAACACTAAATAATCTTCATGGTAGCCATTGGTTTCGATGCTTAGATGCTCTAGTGCCAGCGTACCAGTTTGGTTTTTGTATGGTTCTAGTGCGTTTACTTGTTTGCCGTAATTGGTTAAATCAAATTCAAGTAACGCATTTGCTGTCGTTTGCGTTTTGGCTGCGCTGATTACCAGTTCACCAAGTGGATGGTTTAAACGGTAGAGTTGGTTATTGGTATAGCCTTGCTGTTCTTCCCAGTTGTCTTTTTTAATCATGTAATAGGTAGCAGGGCGAATCCCTTGGATTTGCTGATTAAGCTCGATGATTTTATCATCTTCATCAAATTCAACCTTGGGTGCTAATTGTGGCAATTGATATTTGGTGAGTTCCCAGAATTTCTGACTTATTTGATCAAGACGGGTTTTGCTCTGTTCTTCGGACTGTTGCAGTAAATTATGAACATCTTCATCAAAATAAGTATCGAGAATTTGTTTGGCTTTTTCCAGACGTTGATTATTTTCTTCTTTAAATTGCTCACCGAGTAAATCAAACTCGTGATTAATCGCTTGCTCATCGCGGCATTGCTTGAAGATGTTTTGGATTGCTTGTTCAAAACCGTTATTGAGATTGGCAATACTACCTAAGATTTCATTGGATGCGCCAAATACACCGTCGAATAAACCAAACTTTTTATCGAGGATTTCATAAATACGCTGGTCGATAGTGTTATTGGTATCGACAAAATTAACCACCACTACATCATATTTTTGCCCGTAGCGATGAACCCGCCCTATTCGTTGTTCGATGCGCTGGGGATTCCACGGCAGATCATAATTAATTAACAACGAGCAAAACTGTAAATTTACCCCTTCCGATGCTGAATCAGTCGCAATCAGGATTTTTGCTGATTTTTCAAAATACTCGGTAATTGCCAGTTTCATATCGGCAGACTTAACACCGGAAATTTTGCGGCGGTTGGCTTTAACATTTAGCCAATCATGGTAAATTTGTTTGGATTTCTCATCGCTATTGCTGGCATTAAAGAGTACGATTTTATCGGCAAAACCATTTTGTTCCAAATATATCTTGAGATATTTTTGGGTTGCTACCGATTCGGTAAAAATAACGCATTTTTCCCGTGCGCCAATTTCTTTCATTTTTTCAAAGCCAAATTTGATGGCTTTTAATAAATTGGGTAGTTTAGAGTCTTTGTTATTATCGATTAAAATTCTGAGATTGCGAATTATTTCATCAAGGCGCAACAATACCCGAGATTTCTCATTTTGTGCAACGGGTTGTGGATTGTCGGCTAATTCCTGAAATTCTTCATCATCCAGATCTTCGCTGGTTTCCGCCAGTATTTCCTCATCAATATCTTCAAGGCTACTAAGAGCTTTTTCATCGGCTAAACTTAGTTCAATTCTTGCCCGAATTTTTTGCAAGGTTTCAAAAATAGCAATTGAAGATGATGATTTTATTTTAAGCAAAGCTACTTTAATCAAATGAATAACCCGCCCATCATAGACATTGACTAATTCTTCAAAAATGAAATCATTTAATTCTTTAAAGAGCTGTAATTCAAATGCGGTGGATTGATAATTAAAGGTTTGTGAATGGCGTTCGGTATAACGAATAAAACTCGCGACATCTTTACGTAATGAGCGCTGACAAATAGTTTTTAAACGTTCTCGGAGTTGGGATAATTCAAGATCACTGAGATTGCCGCTTAGTGTGCGTTTACTCGGGAAAAACTTATCATCAATAATATTAACTAAACCATATAATTCACTAAGATTGTTTTGCAATGGTGTAGCGGTCAACAAGATTTTTTTTGCCGTTGGGAAAGCTTCTTGAATTGCCTGATAGACTTTAGATTTATCGTTTTTTAGCTTATGTGCTTCATCAAATACAGCCAAATCAAAGCGAATATTTTGTAGTTTTAGTTTATATTCATCGCGATTAATCAAATTATACGAGCAAATTAGTATCTTGGGTTCTGCTAAATTAAATAAATCAATTCCGTCTTTTTTTGCTTGGTTAATTGGTTTACTATCGAGGATAATCGAATCTAGTGCAAATTTATCTTTAAGTTCTTCTTGCCATTGTTTGCGTAATACCGCTGGACAAACAATAATCAATTGCCGTTTGCGTTCAGCCCACATCTGAGCCAGAATCAATCCGGCTTCAATCGTTTTACCTAAACCAACTTCATCCGCCAAAATTGCACCTTTGGCAATTGGTGAACGAATCGCATATTGTGCCGCCAAAACCTGATGGGGATTCATCTGTACTTTGGCATTAAACACCGTTGCCGTTATGTCGCTACGAGTCTTGCGCAGTATATCATAGGCGTAAAATTTGGCGTGGTATGGTGTTAATTTCATTGGTAAATTCAAATAGAAACAGAACCGTAATTTTACCATATTAGGCTAGATAATCTTGCTAAACCCCAATAGATTAGCTATTTATCACATGGCGAACACAAAATATTATCCCCCCCCCAAATAAACAGCCAAAAAATAAAACTAAGCAGAAAAATTTATACATCATCTGACGCTCATAATTTACAGGGCGTTTTACATGGTTAGTTATTCATTAGAACAGTCAGATTTCTCTATAAGCATATCATATCTTTGTTATTGCGCAAGAATTTTTGCAGCCAAAAATATCAGCGTTAGTATATTACCACCGCAATAATACAATTCTGCCTATTGATTTTTGATGATAGTGAAAAAAATTTTGTTGATTTTTGTAAGGTATTGATTTAATTGGTTGCGGGGGCTGGATTTGAACCAACGACCTTCGGGTTATGAGCCCGACGAGCTACCAAGCTGCTCCACCCCGCGATTGATGAGGAGATGATTATGCCACAATGAGTCCACGG
>JBPOJK010000123.1:0-3190 GCA_052033675.1 Pseudomonadota bacterium | reverse complement strand
ATTGAGGAGGAGCTGGAAAAGTTATCCGTCGAGTTGAGTGGGCAGCAGCAATCTATTGCGGAGGCTAAACCACTACTGAGCCGAGAAAGTGAATTATTGGCGTATAGCAATCAGTTGATTGAAAATTTAACCGCCCAAAAAATTTTGCAAAGTAAAATTATCAGTCTTAGTGATGAACGGCGCAATTTACACGCCCAACAGCCCTGTCCTTTGTGTGGCGCATTGGAACATCCATATGCCGTTGATGGGGTGGTAATAAATGATGATCTGGATCTTAACATAGCCGCCCAGAAACAGCAAGTAGGCGCGCTGCAAACCAGCATTACTCAGCTAACTGCCACGCTTGCCACAGGTGAAGCCAACCTTGGTAAACTAAAGGCGAATCAGCAGGATTTATATACTCGATTAGCCGCATTGCAGCCACAGATTACACTTCAATTGGCTAAATATTCTCTAATTGCGACCGGGGATGTTAATGCGGCAATTCAGGCGCAACTTATCGGACTGGAACAACAACTTACTCGCTGTCACCAGCAAATTGAGGAGTTACAAGCTGAAGAGGCTAAATTGCGGAAACAGCAGGATCAACAATTGCAGATTGAAGCGGAATTACTTAATCTTAAAATTGGTGCGAGCGAATTGGTCGCCCAGCAGACTGCCAGCCAAAATAACCTAATTGAGATAGCGCGTAATCTTGCCCTTGTTCAGCGCGAATATCAGGAGTTATTCTCAAGTTTAAGCCAGCAATTAGCGATTTACCAAATCGCTCTGACTTCCGCTGATGAAATCGTCCAGATTAAAGCTAGCTTAAATGAGCGCTTGGTGACATGGCAAACCCAGCAACAACAAGCCGAAGGATTAAAAGAACAATTGCAGCATCTGGCTCATCAACTGGAACAAAACCATAGTTTGCAAGAAAATCTTACGCTACAACTAAATGCGCTTAACCACGAAATCACTAGGCAATCTAGCGAGTTACAAGAAATTGCCGCTACAAGATTTACGCTTTTTGGCGATAAAAATTGCGATAGTGCCGAAGGGCAATGGCAACAAGAATTACAGCAATTGGAACAGCAAGCTAGTGCGGCCGAAACTAAATTAAATCAGTTCACACAACAGCAAACCACGCTAGTTACATTAATTGAAAAAGATCAACAGCAGCTCCAACCCATGCAGAGTGAGTTAGTAATTCAGGAGCAATTATTGCTGACTAAGCTTGCCGCGGCTAATTTGGTCGATGAAAATGATTTTATTGCCAAACGCTTATCCCGTGAAGAAATGGCGGCCATTCAACGCCATCAGGATGATTTAAACCAGCAAAAGATTGAGCTAAATAGTCGCCATCAACAAAGCAGTGAACGCTTGATTAATGAAGAATCCCAACAGCTTACAACCAAAACCATCAGTGAACTGCAAGCCGAAATTGCTAATACCCAAACTAATTATGATGAATATAACCAGCAAGTCGGTCAACTGCGCGGGCAACTAGTTGCCAACCAGCAGGCGCAAACGCAGCAAAAAGATATCATCGAACTGCGTGATAAACAGTATCTAATTGCCGAACGGTTTAGACGCTTGCATGTTTTAATCGGCTCTAGTGATGGCAAGAAATTTCGCAACTTTGCGCAGGGATTGACTTTTGAATTGGTGGTGAAACATGCCAATCAGCAATTACAACGGATGTCGGATCGTTATTTACTGATGCGCGATAAAGAAGCACCACTGGAATTAAATGTGATTGATAATTATCAGGGCGGCGAAATTCGCACCACCAAAAACCTTTCTGGTGGTGAAAGCTTTGTGATCAGCCTCGCACTTTCGCTGGGTTTATCTCAATTATTCAGTAATAAGGTACAAGTTGATTCACTGTTTCTTGACGAAGGCTTTGGCACGCTGGATGAAGATGCCTTGCAAACTGCACTCGATGCACTGGATAGCCTGCAACGCGATGGTAAATTGATCGGGATTATTTCGCATGTTGGCGCACTCAAAGAGCGGATTAATTTGCAGATACAGGTTGAACCATTGAGCGGTGGCGTGAGTAAGATTAGCGGCGTTGGCTGTAGTAAAATTAAATATTAAGGAATGAAAATGGAACATAACGTAAATCTGTCAGAGCTATTTAATTATTATCGATTTGTATTGAAATATGAAAATATTTTTCAGCTTACGTATGATGAAACATATTTTACTAAAATTAATAATTTTGATGTTAGGAAAAGTATTAGAAGCGAAATTGATGCATCAAAACTTAAAAACCAGCGCTTAAATTATAACTCATTAAGTGTGGTTAAACAGTTTAAACATTCTATTACTAAGCCAATTGCACTTTCATCAGACGATAACAATTTACAGGAAAATAATAATAAATTTGTTGAAGATATATTATTTTTAGAAAAGACAAAAAATTTTTTGGCGTCCGCCGCAAATAAAAATTTGACCATTGATACTAATGTAGAAAATTCCGAACATTTTTCTTTGAAAAAATCTAATATCGCGACTTTTGATTTTGCTCTGTTTATATCGTTGGTAGGTGTCGCAAATAAGAAAAATTTTGACTATATACCTTTTCTCGTCGTTTCATTTAATAATAAGGATAAAGATAATAATCCTCTTGGAATGGATGAGATTCTTGAACAAATCAAAAAAGAATTACATCTTGAATATGATCACTCTATTGATAGTATACCATTGCAACCGCCTTTATTGACGCTTAACCCAAAAATGCTGGATAAATACCAACTTAATCAGTTACTCGATGATGATTTATCTATTTCAGATTATCGCGACTGGTTTAATATATTTGAAAAGATAAAGTCTAAGACGCAATTAAAAGATGAATTATTTAAACCTGAGCTATACATCAGTGCTTATGGTACATCATTAACAGCCTCGTTAATTAAGATTTATGATCAAGTATTGCAAGGTAAGTCAAATGACCTTTTAAAACATTATTTTTCTGTGCATAAAAACAAACTCTCTCAAATTCAAACTGCTAGTATCAATGATAATGAGATTATTAATTCAGAAGTTCAGCTAAGTTCATATTCAAAACATATTGGTTCATTTAACTGTAAACATTCGTTGGCAGAAACGCAACGAGTTGCTTTTACTACATATTTGAATGATCAATTTCCTATTTTGCCAGTAAATGGTGCACCGGGTACTGGCAAGACAGCACTGTTACGAG
>JBPOJK010000170.1:0-2618 GCA_052033675.1 Pseudomonadota bacterium | reverse complement strand
GCTAAACGCTAAGGAGTAGAAAATGTTAGTAAAAGCTTATGCTAAAAATATTCGTGTTTCTGCTCAAAAAGCGCGCTTGGTTGCTGATCTAGTTCGTGGTATGCCGGTTGCTCGTGCTTTGAATGTTTTAACATTCAGCACTAAAAAATCTGCTGGTATTATCAAGAAAACTCTGGAATCTGCGATTGCCAATGCAGAACACAATGAAGGTGCAGATATTGATGCACTTTTGGTTAAAGAAATTTACATTGATAAAGGACCTAGTTTGAAACGCTTTACAGCGCGCGCTAAAGGTCGTGGTAGCAAGATTGAAAAACAAACTTGCCATGTCAATGTAGTAGTTGGTTATAAATAGGAGATCAACATGGGACAAAAGATTGACCCTCGTGGGTTCAGATTAGCAGTTACAAAAGATTGGTCTTCTCGTTGGTTTGCCAATAACCAATCATTTTCTTCAAACCTGATTGAAGATATTAAAATTCGTGAATATATCATGAAAAAATTTGGTCGTCGTGCTGCGATTGGCCGCGTGGTAATTGAACGTCCGGCTAAGAGCATTAAAGTAACTATGTTTACTGCTCGTCCGGGTGTGGTTATCGGTAAAAAAGGTGAAGGAATTGAGCAAATCAAAAAAGAATTGCAAAAATTCACATCCGTACCGTTACATGTAAATGTTGAAGAAATTCGCAAACCGGAATTAAACGCACAAATCGTTGGTGATCAAGTTGCTCAACAATTGGAAAAACGTGTGGCTTTCCGCCGTGCAATGAAACGTTCGATGCAAGCAGCGATCAAACTTGGTGCTTTGGGTATCAAGATTGAAACTTCTGGTCGTTTGAATGGTATTGAAATTGCGCGTAGTGAATGGTATCGTGAAGGACGTGTTCCTCTACATACTTTGCGTGCTGATGTTGATTATGCAACTTCAGAAGCGTTAACTACTTATGGTATCATTGGGGTTAAGGTTTGGATTTACAAAGGTGATATTAATCCAAATAAAAACCGTTTCTTTAAACCTGCACAACAGGAAGAAGATCGCAAAGCCAATAGAAAACCAGGTGCCCGTAAACCTGCACCAAGAAAAAGAAAGGTAGAAAAAGATGCTATCGCCTAATCGTTTAAAATACCGTAAAGTTCAAAAAGGT
The DNA here is from genome assembly GCA_052033675.1 of Pseudomonadota bacterium. Taxonomy (GTDB): domain Bacteria; phylum Pseudomonadota; class Gammaproteobacteria; order Burkholderiales; family UBA11063; genus Aquella. The sequence goes on along the minus strand of JBPOJK010000170.1, from coordinate 1,473 downwards.
CGCAATAAAGGTATTGCAACCCGTGGTAACAAAGTGAGTTTTGGTGATTTTGGTCTGAAAGCTATTTCCCGTGGTCGTTTGACTGCCCGCCAAATTGAAGCGGCTCGTCGCGCGATGACTCGTCACATTAAACGTGGCGGTAGGGTATGGATTCGGGTGTTCCCAGATAAGCCGATTTCTAAAAAACCAGCAGAAGTACGTATGGGTGGCGGAAAAGGTTCTCCGGAATACTTTGTGGCTGAGATTCGTCCAGGTGCAATGTTGTATGAAATGGATGGTGTTAGTGAAGAATTGGCACGTGAAGCATTCCGTTTAGCGGCAGCCAAATTGCCTTTTAAAACATCTTTTATTGTTAGACAGGTGGGTGAATAATGACTAACACTGAATTAAGAGCAAAATCAGTTGAAGAGCTGAATACTGAATTAGAATCATTATTAAAAGCTCACTTCTCATTGCGGATGCAAGTTGCAATGCAAAATCTTGCCAAAACCAGTGAAATAAGAAGAGTGCGTCGTGATATCGCACGGGTTAGAACTATTTTACATGAGAAGGCTTAATATTATGACTAAAGTAATTCGTACTTTAACTGGTAAAGTAGTTAGCGATGCTAGTGATAAAACCGTATCAGTATTGATTGAACGTCGGGTTAAACATCCGTTATATGGCAAAATTATCAAAAAATTTGCTAAATATCTGGCTCACGACGAAAATAATCAATATAAAGTTGGTGATCAAGTAGTTATTGCTGAAACTAAGCCAATTTCTAAAAGTAAAGCGTGGATTGTTCAATCATTGGTTGAGAAAGCCTAAGCTTTATTATCTAGATTATAAAAAAGGTTGCCCACGTGGCAACCTTTTTTATTGCCCCATATTCGACAATTGAATGACAATTTGTACATTGGAATCTTTGTTATTTTACACTTGATACGGAATCAATTAGTGGCCAAAAAGGTAGACTAGTCGATGCTAAAAAAGCCCATTTCAAGCCCAACCATAATTATCCGGTTGGGCTTTTATGTTCCAATGTGCATAAAATAGCCAACCAATTATTAGATAAAAAATAACCCGGAGGATCATTTTCAGGTTATACGCAATTGCCGATAATGTGGCATTCAATTTATCACCAGCAACATCTTTTAAGAAGTTACGACCCAAACCACATTTTGACTTGCTTAGCCCGATGGTTGCCTCAATCTTACTACGCTGGTTTAGTTGCTCTTTTTCTTCCGGTGTAAGGTTTCTATCACCAGACAGCATTACCTTGATTTCAGGGTTAGCTTTCTTGCAACCTCGGTAGCCCTTATCCAGAACAACGGTCGCTATCTTTATTCCGGTATTGCTTTCTGCCTGTAGCAGCAATGACGGTAAAGTTTTGCCATCATATGGATTTCCCTGAAATGCTTCTATTGCAATAATAAAGCTACTTTTCATGGTGCTGATCAAACCAACTTTGCTACCGTATTCGTATTTCTT
>JBPOJK010000039.1:0-3803 GCA_052033675.1 Pseudomonadota bacterium | reverse complement strand
CTTCTAATTTACCCGACCGTATCCGACCTTGGTCAACACCACCAATATATGATTACTTTTGGCGCTTAAATTATAACTGGAATAAACTATGCTAAGCCGTGATCAGTTGATTCATCTGCGGATTGTCCATGTGATTATCATGCTCGCTACCGGTTTATTTATTTACCAGTATAGCCAGTGGGCAGATGGGCTATGGATTCCAATTTCGGTGATTGCCATTATTGGACCATTCCGTCCCGGGTTGACTATCAATAAGGCTAGGCAACGGGTTTTGGGAACGATTGCTGGTTTGTTATTAAGCGTGATAATCTGGTTTATTCTGCACTATAACTATAATTTGCTGGTGATTATCTGTCTGATTTTGCTCTATGGTGTCGCCTTTGCAGCGTTGCATGAGTATACCTATTTTATTATGCTGGTATCAATCATGCTGTGTATCAATTTTGATTATATGAATTTGTTTTTCAATAATGAAATAATTTATGTGGCAAATCGCGGGATGTGTGTTTTAACCGGAGTCTGCATCTGCCAATTCTATGAGTATTTTATTTTTCGCCATAGTTATCGCAATGCGCTGGCGCTGGTTGAAAAAGAAAAGCTTGATCGCCTGATTGTTGATGGCTGGCAGACGATTAATTCATTAAGCGAGGGTAAAATCGCCGTGAGTCAGCTTAATCAGCTGCTTAGTCCGTTAGTGGCGGCACAAAGTGAATTAGCCGAGTTCAAAGAAAGCTGCGAACATAGTTATAGTGATCAATTAGAAACGCTGGAGTTGATTGAACGCTACCAGTTAAAATTGGATTCCGCTTATCAATTAATCAGTTCTTTGGGCTATAAACTAATGAGCGGCGGCTTTCGCCACCCGCTTGAGCTTGCTCCACCGGTTACCGATACCCAACGTAGTACGTCAGTTAGTAGCAGCCGTCAATTGAATGATTAACCGTTCTTTGATTGAATCAACCAAGTCCTTGCGCTGAAAATTTTTGCGATAGGCTAGCGATATTTCACGGAAAGGCACGTGTTTGTCATGACTTAACGGTCGCACAACCAGCGCTTTTGGGAGCTGATTTTGAGCTACTTTTGGTAACATACTGATGCCGAGATTCATCTCTACCATATATTTAACAGTTTCCAACGAACTAGTGGTAATTAAATTGGCAAATTGATTGTTGCCGGGGTTGTATTGTGGACACACCTGCAGCACCTGATCGCGGAAACAGTTACCCTGTCCCAGTAAAATGAAAGTTTCATCAGCTAAGTCTTCGGCTTTTAGTTTCTTTTGTGCTGCCAATGGATTGCTTTTGGCGCAAATAATATCCAATAAATCTTTAGCGATTACCTCTTGCTCAATTTCCGGGTGATTAACTTCAGTTGCCAAAATTATTACATCGAGTTCCCGTGCCAATAATTTATCGGTTAATACTTGTGTATAGTTTTCTTCAAGTGCCAGTCGTAGTGGACTATCATCGGTAATTAGTTTTTGTACCAATTCCGGAAAGATATATGGACCAATAGTGAAAATTGCGCCGACCCGCAATGGTTGGAGATATGGATTTTGTCCGCTTTCAGCAATTGCCAATAATTCGTTGGCTTCATTTAAGATTTGGTATGCCTGCTGAATTATTTGTTCACCGAGTGGTGTTACCACAACTTGATGTTTTTCGCGTTCAAAAATTATTATATTAAGGTTGTCTTCGAGCTTTTTAATGGCAATCGATAATGTTGGCTGCGAGACAAATGAACGAGCTGCCGCTTTGGCAAAGTGTTTTTCCTCGGCCAAAGCGGTTAAATAACGCAAGTCAGTTAGGGTAAAGTTTAACACCTAAACTAAATCCTTACGACTTAATAGATAGTTGATTACTACCGATTGCGAGCGGTCAGAATATTCTGCCAATTGTTCCGCGGTAGCGCTAATTTGATCGCCTTCAAAACGGTTAACCAGAGTTACTGCAATCATGGTTGCCGGAATTTGCGCCTGATGGCAGAATGCTGCTAAAGCAGTTGATTCCATTTCAAAATTACAGATACCCAGTTCATGTACCCGCTTAAAGAATCCCTCACGGAATGTCCGATCCTGCCGGGTACGCATTGCGCCATCATAACGACATTGTCCCAGATAGAAATCATCAGCAGCAATACTGTTGCCACTTAAAATATTGAAGTGCAATCCTTGCGGTTGGGCCGCTAAAATTCGCTCAACCAATGCGCCATCCAATGCTGTTGGTGTATCAATGCGCTTCTCCAGTTCATAAGTGGTGTAGTATGGTTCAAGATTAGGCATAAAGGCATTTTTAGTTACGACCACCGTTCCGGGTTCAACGCCGATTCCTCCGGAGGTTCCCACGCGAATATACTCTAATTCATGATTACCGGCAAAATAGAGCAATTTAGTAACGGCATGAAGTAAGGCATCAATAGTTACGTTGCCCATTCCATGAGAAACCGATAAAATATTACCAATCCGGTACACTGCGAAGTTACTGGTATGAACCAAATTTACCGGTTCAAAAAAGCGCCCGTCAATTTTTAGTACTTTGGTTGCGAGTTTTTTGGCTAGAACTGCCGCACGTTTACTGCTGCCTTGCATTACTACATAGCGAATCCCGCGGAATTGTTCTAGGGTTTTTTCAGTTAATGGTAAATTAAACAGGTATAAAAAATCTTCTGTTTTGGTGGTTAATAATGGGTTTATTTTCATAGTGCTGCTACCTTAGGCGTTTTTGAGAATATAATTGATAATTACTTGTCCGGCTTTATGTAAAGCTGGTGATAACTTATCGCTATCAACCATTAGTGATGGTTCACTGTCATTGTCTTTTAAGCGATCGGCAAGCGCGGCAATTACAATTCCGCCAGGGATTTGCAATTCATTGCAAAAGGCCGCGAAGCAAGTAGATTCCATATCAATCCCGCGAATACCAGCTTGGTAAGCGCGATTTAAATAGTCATCGCGTTGTTGTTTATCGTAGCTAACGGCAAGAGCTCCGTTAAGTCGTGCCTGTCCATTATAGAAACATGAACTGGCCATAACTTTTCCACTTAATAATTTCATATTTGGATTAGCAGCCAACAGAGCGTTGGCTACTTCAGCTGAAAGTGGGGTTGGATAGTCATAGTAATCACCAAATTCAATATTCGACCATAGCGGTTGAAATTGTTGATTAAGTGCTTCGGTCGCGACAATCACGCTATTATCAGCAACATTCACGCCGCCACCAGGGCTTAAGCGCAGAAATTTGAAATCTGATACTTGGGCATGCCACATTAATTTTACCACTTCGTTCAAGCAAATTAGCATTGATGGAAATCCGACTCCGTGGGAAACGATTAAGGTGTTGGCAATTTTATAGATATGATAACGTTCATCTTTAGCAATGGTTTTACACTGAATGCGTAGGTTATTCAAGCCATAAAATTGTTCAGCAAATTGATTGGCGAAATAATCGGCGTTTGAAAATGACCGGGTAAAAACCACATATTTTACATCTCCAAATTCTTTTGGCAAATCCATTTCTGAATCAAGACCCAGATGGTAGAGGTAATCGACCTCTAATTTTTGAAATTCAGGATTCAATCTACTATTATCCATTAATTTTTCCTTTTTTTAAGTGAATAAATAAACCGCTGATAATTATTCCGCCAAGCATGAAAGCAAACCCGCCGAATACTTTGAATTTAACCCACAGATACTCGTTGAAATTAAAAGCGATATACAGGTTCAGGATGCCCATGATGAAAAAGAGCAGTACCCACAACAAGTTAAGTTGCTGCCAGACATTGTCTTTTAGCGAAATTTGTTCATG
>JBPOJK010000193.1:0-11300 GCA_052033675.1 Pseudomonadota bacterium | reverse complement strand
TCATTACAGTCGCCGCGAAAAAATATATATGATATCAGTTATTTATCTGTAATTGAGTTGGTCAACAAGTGTTTTGATACGAATGGTAATCAGGCGATTTAAAAAATTAAAATACGACTGACATTACGCGTAACATTTACTCAAAATTAAACCCAAGGTCTAAAAATATTATATTTTGCGTAATATCAAAGCATAACTAAAAATAAATAAGACACGAAGCACTATTTTTAGGTGAAAAAGTGTCAGAAGTTTACTGCATCAGGTTTCTCTCATTTGCTACTTGTAAAAGTAAATTTGATTTGCCGATTGTTTTGAAGCAAAATCAAGAATTTAGCGTTAAGAAAATTTACCATTTTTCGCTATAATTACTCTAGGAGATAGATAATAGTGGCGAGAAATTAAAACTGGCTCATGCCCTTTTAATTTTTTGTTTTTTGATATTTATTTGGATCTAATTTGTGAATAAGAAACTATCAATTATAATTCCGTTATACTATAACGAAAAAAATATACCTGTTACATATGCAAAATTAAAAGAAGAGATTTTGCCTTATTTGCCAGATTATGAATTAATCTTGGTTGATGATGGTTCTAAAGATAATTCATATATAGAAGCGCTAAAACTACATAAACAAGATGATAAAGTAAAAGTAATTAAGTTATCACGAAATTTTGGGCAACATGTAGCAATATATGCTGGTCTGGAACATATCACAGGTAGTTGTGCAGTAGTTCTTTCTGCTGATTTGCAAGATCCGCCAGAGTTAATTTTACAAATGTTTGCCAAATATCAAGAAGGCTATAAAGTTGTTTTGGCAATTCGTGAAGCTCGAGATGAATCATGGAGTCAAAAATTATTTTCTAAAACCTACTATAAGCTGATGAAAAAATATGCAATTAAAGATATGCCATTAGGTGGATTTGATTGCTTTTTAGCAGATAGACAAGTGATTGAAGTTTTAACTAAGATTGAAGAAAAAAACACCTCTCTTTTTGCTCAAGTTTTATGGCTTGGCTTCAAACGCTCAGAAGTTCATTATACTCGTCAAGCACGTGAAATTGGTACTTCTCGCTGGACATTTTCCAAAAAATTTAAGTTAGTAATTGATTCATTATTGGCGTTTTCTTATGTGCCAATTCGGGCTATTTCAGCAATTGGATTAATCGACTGTATTTTGAGTCTTTTTTATGCCTTTTATATAATCGTACAAAAATTAGTTTTTGGGGCAAATGCAGGATGGTCTTCACTGATGGTTGCGATTATGTTTACTTCTGGCGTTCAAATGTTGATGCTTGGTGTGATAGGTGAATATCTATGGCGTAATTTTGATGAAAGTCGTAAACGTCCGCTCTATGTTCTTGATGAAAAACATGGACTATGAAGCTAATCAGAAAGTATCAGCAGTTTATCAAGTTTGGCGTAGTCGCCCTTAGCTATAATTTATTTGCTTATGTGATTTATGCTGGATTGGTTGCGCTAAAATGTAATTATCTATTAGCCAGTAGTATTGCATTTATCATAGGTATAACATTAAGTTATTTTATGAATAAATCAATTGTCTTTGCAACTAAACAGCATAATTATGGATTAATTTTTCGGTATATATTATTTTACTTGGTTTTACTAGGAATTAATCTTGGTGTTTTGCATATTTTTGTAAAATTATTAATGATAAGTCCATATGTTGCCCAAATTTTAGTTACTTTTATATCTGCATTAGTGTCGTATAACACCATGCGAGTTTTTGTTTTTAGGAAAAAATAATGGCTTATTTAACTGAATCACAACTAAATGATTTAGGCTTTAAATCATTGGGCAAAAACGTCAAAATAAGTGATAGTGCCAAGATTTATAATGCAAATCAAATTGAAATTGGCGATAACTCAAGGATTGATGATTTTTGTGTATTATCAGGAAAAATTAAAATCGGTCGCAATGTACATATTGCAGTTTATTGTAATGTTGCTGGTGGCGTTGGTGGTATTGAAATTGGTGATTTTGCTGGGTTTGCTTATTATGTAAATGTGTTTACGCAATCGGATGATTATCTAGGTGAAACGTTAACTAACCCAACAGTGCCACGAGAATACAAAAAAGAAATATTTGGCAGTCTAAAAATTGGTAAACATGTAATTATAGGTAGTAACTCTGTTGTAATGCCAGATGCGCATATTGCAGAAGGTTGCTCGATTGGTGCGATGAGCTTGGTTACCAAACCAACCGAGGAATGGGGTATTTATGTTGGAGTTCCAGCCAAGCGGGTTAAAGAACGTAAATGTGGTTTGTTGGAGTTAGAGAATAAATATTTAAGTACTGAGAGCCAAATTCAAAAGTGAAGTGCAACCAAAATTGGGCTAAATAATGTGGTCAACCATGAGTTGCAAAAAATAGTCAGGTAAGGTTTTTTGCGGTATGGTGGTGTAGTTGCTATACTATTTTTATTTTTCACGTATTATCTGGTCTATTTTTGTTATATAGTTTTTTTATGAACCAAACATCTCTAATTATATAGGAATATCGTTATGATACCATTTAACAAACCGCCATTTGCAGGCAAAGAATTTGATTATATGCGTCAAGCAATGCAAAACAATAAAATCTGTGGCGATGGTGAGTTTACCAAAAAATGTCATCGTTGGTTAGAGCATAATGTGAATACTAAGAAAGCATTATTAACTACTTCATGTACTCATGCGTTGGAAATGTCGGCAATTTTGGCAAATATACAACCTAATGATGAGGTTATTGCGCCATCATTTACTTTTGTTTCGACAGTAAATGCCTTTGTGTTACGTGGAGCCAAGATTAAATTTATTGATATTCGTCCTGATACTATGAATATGGATGAAAATCTGATTGAAGCTGCAATTACGCCAAAAACCAAAGTCATTGTCCCGGTGCATTATGCTGGTGTAGCGTGTGAGATGGATACAATTATGGCGTTAGCCAAAAAATATAATTTGTTGGTAGTTGAAGATGCTGCGCAGGGTGTAATGTCAAGTTATAAAGGTCGTGCGTTAGGTTCAATTGGTGATATGGGGGCATTTAGTTTTCATGAGACCAAAAATTATACCATGGGCGAAGGTGGTGCGTTGCTCTTGAATAATAAAGACTACATCGAGCGTGCTGAAATTATCCGAGAAAAAGGAACAGATCGCAGTAAGTTCTTTCGTGGTCAAGTAGATAAATATTCATGGTGTGATCTGGGTAGTAGTTATTTACCAAGTGAATTAAATGCCGCTTATTTGTGGGCACAACTTGAAATTGCCGAGCAAATTAATAATGCTCGCCTAGCAAGTTGGAATTTATATAATTCAGGATTACATGATTTGGTTAAACGTGGTGACATTGAATTGCCGTTTATTCCTGAAGAATGTACGCATAATGCACATATGTTTTACATAAAAGTTGTTGATTTGGCTACTCGTGGTCAATTAATTGAAGCATTAAAACGCCAGTCAATATGGTCGGTATTTCATTACGTACCATTGCATAGTGCTAAAGCAGGCTTGCAATATGGAGAATTTGTCGGTAAAGATAACTATACAACCAATGAAAGCGAACGCTTATTGCGTTTGCCGATGTATTATGGTTTGACCTATGATGAAATCTCTTTGATCAATGATGTAATTTCCGATTTTTTTGTGTGAGTAGTGAAAAAATAGTTTCTTGTAGATCTTTTTGATAGGTGTTATTTGGGTCGTGATTTTAAATGCGCCAGTTTTTATCTTACAAAATGATCCTTTTTCTGTTTTTCCAAATAAAAAATTAAAGTTTTTGGATTTTATTTTGCCTTGTTTGTTTATTGGGGCACTGATTGCTTTTGCTTGCTATTATTTGTTAAGGCTGTTCCGATATAGAGTACTCCAAAAAAGCCATCCAAAATATGAACAGATTTGCTAAAATAGCCTACAATTAAAAGTAAGAAACTGACAAAATAGCAAAAGGGACAACAGAATACGTCAGTCTTTAAAACTAGAAAGTAATATGTATAAACTTATTGAAACACATCGCCTGAAAAAAAAATATGTTATAACTTTTTTTATTTTAGGTTTAATTTTAAGTTGCCTTTTATGTTTGGCGCAAAATGTAACAATCATTACGAAACCTGCTGTAAATGTAGCTAAGGTTATGCCATTAGTAATAGCCAAAAGCGGAGAACCAACGGTTATAAATGCCGAAAGTAATAATGTATTTTATTTCCATTTTCCAGTAGGCTTTATTAATCCATTAAGCGTGCAAGATTCGCAATCAAAATTATTAACCCGCAAAATACTAATTTCTGATATCACAATCACCAATGTGTTTGGTGGCGTAGCTGAGTTCCATAATTTAAAGATTGAAACAAGACTTGTCGACATTCTAAATACATCACATCTTTTAGAAGTCAGTTTAAATCAACACTACCACGATGGCATATATAACGCTTTTTTGATGTTGTTGTGTTTTATTTTAATAGGCTTTTTAACATCATTTTTATTGATACTCTGTTATAAGCTAATTATTTGTAGTGCGGAGCGACTAACGCACATCATTCAATATTATTTAAATAAAAAACCAAAACGTTTCAATAGCTATATTTGGCCGATTGCATTGTTTTTTATTTTTCTTGTTTCTGCTCTCAGTATTTGGTCTGTGGTGAGTGGCATAATTTATGCCGATGATGGTTATTTTGGGTTAATGGCAAGTTATCCACAGGATATAAAAATTGCAAACTCAACGGTCTATCTTGTTATGCATCTATTGTGGGGCTTCTCATTTAATAGTGTTGTTGCGTTTAGATTATTAGCGTGGATACTAAATCTTATTTCTGTCTGTATTTTGTCATATACTACCTCACGACTGGTTTCATTCCTTTGGAGAGAAACGACGGTAGTGTTCAATTTTATATTATTTGCTCTAATTTATATAACAAGCTTTTTTAGATTTAACTATCAAGTAGTTCCTGAGTACAATAATCTATCCCATTTAGTTGTGCTTTTGCAGTGCTCGATTATGATGTTTTTATTTGTTAATAGCCACAATTTGCAAAATAGATCAAATTACGCAGCAGTGTTTATTCTAGGATGTATAACGGGGATTAATTTATTTATAAAATTTCCAGAGTTTTTTGCAAGTATCATTTTTATAGCAGTTTTGTTTAGATTAATTTTTGCAAACTATGTGAGAAATTTTTTAATTTATACTAGCGGCATTGCTACCGTTATTGTCATATATTTTATATTTTTACAATCACCGATTGATTTGTTGTATTTGTATGAAAATTCTTTTAAATATATGCATATAACAGGAGGACATCGAATTTCATTGTTACTCTATCAAAATGCAATTGACATTATATATACCTTATTTCAGATAGTATTAATTCTTTTATGCTATATTTATTTCTCAAGTAAATTGACGAACAAATATTCTCAAAAAGCAATACTTTTATTTGCAATTATGCTACTTTCTGCAATATCTATACCTTATTTATTTGCCAGTAGTGGGATAGTTTCATATTTTATACTTGCTACAAAGTTATTGTTATTTACAATGTCATTAATCGCTTATGAGAATTTTAGGATATTTAAAGTAGGTAGTTCTTTACAAAAACAACTGTTCATAAAAATTTCTAGCATTAGCCTTAGTCTATTGATTTTTGTCTATATCGCTTCATTAGGTACCGATATGGCAATAATGTATCATGTTTTATTTGAAGCTTCATTCTTGATGATTATTATAATTATGCAATGGCGGTTTTTTGAGGAACACAATTCTCAAACCTGGTTTTTCTATGCTTTTTTGATCGTTTTATTCAGTGTTATTTTTATTAAAGGTATTATATTTAATTCAATTCGTTATGCTGATTTATTAGAGCAAAGAGTTCCATATGAATTTAATAATTCAACCATTTATATTGATACTCCAACTAATAATGTTCTAAATGAAGTTAAGTCTCAGCTTAGTGCTTGTGGATATACCGAGGGAGATTATATTTTTGGATTTTATAATATGGCAGGTTTAATTTATGCTGTCGGTGCCCGTACTCCAATCACTCCTTGGATTACGTCTGGGGCAACAGCTGCAGACACCTTGACCGCAAATCAATTTTTACTTTCATTTTTGAGCAAAGATATAGAGAGTAGAATTTTTGTTATGGTGGATGGTGACTCCCCTTATAACCCAGTAGAGAATCTTTTTTTTGATAAGTTTGAGTTGTGCTCTAAATTTACTTTAACTCAGTACTCTTCTTGGCCTGTGTTCAAAAACCTACAGTTGTATCGACATAAATAATTTAGAGGAATGTGCCATTGTGCTGCTATCTATAATAATTCCGGTTTATAATTCTGAAAAATATATTCTGGATTGCTTAAATTCAATATTAAGTCAAACTATAACAGATTATGAGTGTATTTTAATTGATGATTGTTCAACGGATAACAGTGCTCTGATTATTCAGGAATTTATTACTAGAACCGGTAGCTCAAAATTTAGGTATGTGAAAAATGAAAAAAACATTAGACAGGGCTTAACTCGTAACTACGGTGTTTTGCTTGCTCAAGGAAAATTTTTAATGTTTATGGATAATGATGATATTATTCCACCAAAAGCATTAGAGTGTTTGCTGGTCAATAGTGATAGAGCTGATATGGTAGTTGGTAACTTTGCAAGATTTATTGACGGAACCTTTCCTCACCAAATCTGTTGGCAAAGTTCAATAACTTCGCAAAATTTTTATATTGCACGTGAAGAAAGTTTTTCAAATTTATATAATCTTGTTTATCCATGGGCAAAAATATACAATAGAGAGTTTTGGTTGAAAAATAATTTTAAGTATACTAGGAATCGCTATGAAGATACTATTTTATGGAGTGCTATAGCTTCAAGGGCGGTAAATATTGTTATTTGTCCAGCTGTTATTTATTGGCATAGAATCGGCAACCATTTGTCAGACGGAAGCATTGTGCCAACAGAATTTGAGGTTTATTATAATTCGTTAATGGCCCGCTTAAAAGTTTTGAAGGAATATGATCTTCTAAATAATGACAACTACTATAAAGTGTTTTGTCTTGCAGATGCTTATCAAATTATCCAGGATGCAATGTTCTTTTGGCAACGATATAAATTGTTTCGGTTATTGATTTCATATATTCCATCATTGCCTTGTGAAAAAATATTTAACTCGGTAGTGATCCCAGAATATAAAATTCGCAAATTAAAATATATGTATAAATACAAACTATTGTACTTTATTTTAAAGCCAAAGAGCTATGCATTTAAATATGTATATCATAATATATTGGGGAGAAATTTTGCAAACAAGAAATAACGTGACTATTTCCTGCATCACTGGTTTACGACATTGGACGGTTAAAACAGCTAGAAGATCGTCGGTTGATGCAGATGGTTGACAATCAGCGTCTTGGAATAACAATGCTAAAGATCTTGTCGAAAAAATCTTTAGGCATTTCAGCAAAGAAATAATTAGTTATTTATACTAAAGAGTATCACAAATTAAGTGGTTGATCTGTTTGTAACAGTTTAACTTTTACCCGTAGTATCTATTAATCAGCAGAAGATGAGTATGAAAATTTTTAAATCAAATCAATTTTTGATTTATTTTTGGTGTGTGCTATTCTTAACCCCAATACCATTGGCATACGCAATGAATATGAATTTAGGGCTGCGGAATTTTAATTACCTTGGCGCGGCAATAACTCTCTGGTGGATGATTAGCCATCGGCAAAGAATTTTACAATCTCCGATGAGTATCACGAAGCGAGCCATGAGTTGGCTTTGGATTGCTTTATTTATTTCATTTGAATATGCGTATTTTTCAAAATTTTATGCCTTTAGGATTAATGTATATGATTTTGGAATATTTCAAAGTATGCTCGAAGCAATGTTGCGCGGTGATTTCGGGTATTCTTCTGCCGTCGGGTTTTATCATTTTGGAACCCATCAAAACTATATCTTATTGTTGGTTTTACCATTGTATAAATTATTTCATAACCCTGAAATTCTTTTGTTTATTGGTGCAGGGGTTATTTGGTGTACAGTTTATGTCCTATATTTGATTGCCAAAGAATTTAAGTTAGATGATTTTAGCTGTTTTCTGGTTATACTTGTTTTTGCCTTGTCTCCATTAAATGGTTTAGATAATTCTTTTCAGCCGGAGTTATTTACGCCGCTTTTTTTAGTTTTAATGTATTTGTTTTATTTGAGGCGTTATTGTTGGTGGTTTTGTGTGGCTACACTCTTGGCTTTGAGTACCAAAGAAGATGCTGTATTATTTGTCACCGGCTTTGGCGTGGTAATGCTATTCCAAAAAAACTATCGCTATGCAATCATTGCAATAGTTTTGTCAATCGCAGTTTTTTTTCTAAACTTTATGATTGTCCAGCCGTATTTTGTCCATAAAAGTGGAATGTTAGAGCCGACTACTTTAGGGTTTTGGAGCCACTATGGGAAAACAAAAACTGAAATACTGATTAATGCGGTTACCCACCCGCTTGATATCATTTCTTCTATTTTTACATTGGACTCTGGGTTTTGGCGATTATACGGTTCTTTGCTATTTTTACCGTTACTTTTGCCTGAAGTGATTTTTCCTAGTATAATTACAATTGTTATGTGGGGAATTAGTGGCTTTTTTTGGCAACATCAATATAAAGCCTACTATGCGATCTACTTAAATTTAGTGCTTTTTATTGGCATAATTATGCTATTATCGGGGAAATCTTGGGTTAATCACTACTTTAAAAATTATCATCCACTTATTTACCGGATCGGTGGTTTTGTCTTCTTGGTATGCTTAGTTGTATTTCCTTTATGGGGAACTGGTTGGCAAAGCTTCTGGGGCTTTGATTATGGGCAAGTGACGGCGGCGAGGAAAGTTAGTGCTCTGGTCGAGCAGCAGTATTCCAATGAGATAATTTGTCCCAATGCGACGATGTATCAGTTTTTAATCCCATTAAAACTAAAATTGGCATCGTTCCCCATTAATGGTTCGAGTGATGACTTTCAGAAGTTTTTTACGCGGAATTGCCGTTATGTAATTAGTCTTGCTGGTGATAGTTATCCATTTAGCGAGAAAGAAGTACGAGAGCAGCTAAGACGAATGTCGTGCGTTGTCTATGAGCGGGATTTTTATGTTTGTACGCTTAAACCACCAACTCATTAGCCAATACTTAATCATATTTATTGCCTTTGATTTAGATCTAGTTACGCATATTTGCAGAGGGAGAACGAAGATTGTTTTCAAGAAGATATAATCCGGAATTCAAGACAACCATTCCGCACAAGGCTGAATATCAGCTCAAAACAGAATCTATGTCTCATAAAATTAACGAGTACTGGCGATTGTTTCGCCGTGAAATTTCATTAATTTTGAATGGGCAGAAATTCTTAGAACGTAAAACTATTCCTGCCGGAGTGAAAAAAATATTATGGCTAGCGCCGTCTTTGCAAAATATTGGTGATTCAGTAATGTCATTAAGTGGTCGAGCATTATTAAAAGGTCAATTTCAGCTTGATTTATTGGTAAATGAAAAAAATTTACCACTATTTGCCAGAGATAATGTTTTTAATAAAGTCTATACCGATCCAAAACAAATAGATGAGTCATATGATTTGATTTTGCTATATTGTGTCAAAAGCATAACGCTGAAAATGAAGAGGCGCTATTTTTCTAAAATACCATATTGTCATTTCCGTAGTCATTTTGATGGAATTGAATTTAACTGGATACTGTATAGCTTCCACCGGATTAACGCGCTATTGAACTATCCTTATAATCAAGTACAAATTGATCAGTTGGCGCGCCCAACGTTATGTATTCCTGATTTAATAGAATATAATTCACTACGTGTGATTGTCGCTGTCGGTGGTGAAGATATTCGCCGGCGTACTTATGAACACTGGGAACCGATTTTGGAACAGATGCTTAATGTGCGACAGGATTTGGATATCTGCTTGCTGGGCAATTCAAATGGGCAGGAGATGGCAGATAAGTTATTGTCTAGATTTGGGCGTAAAATTTCGAATAATGTCGGCCAGCATAATTTATTATCTGCGGCATCTCTGATTAAAAATTCGGGTTATTTCCTAGGTTGCGATGGTGGCTTAATGCATATTGCTTCGGCATTTGAGTTGCGAGGAGTTGCGCTTTTTGGTTTCTTTGAACCGGAATACCGCTTACCTTACAATAGTAATTTAGATGCATTTTTTGATAAACAAAGTGTAAATTTAATCAATCCACAAGAAGTTGCCAGTGCTTTTTTGCGGAAATTAGAACAGGTGAAAGAGAATGCAGCAATTACCAATTAGTGTAATTATTATTGCGCATAATGAAGAGCATAATTTAGCGCGCTGTTTGCAGTCGATACAGGGCTGGACTAGTGAAATAGTCGCGGTAATTAATGATTGCAGTGATAAAACTGCTGATATTCTATCCAGCTATGGTGCTAAAGTTTATACCCATGAATGGATGGGGTTTGTAAAACAGAAAAATTTGGCATTAAGTTATGCAACTCATGATTGGATATTTAGTATTGATGCGGATGAAGAGGTTACGCCTGCTATGAAGCGTGAAATTGAAGCGGTAGTAGCAGGAAATGCAGCTGTTGATGGCATTAGCTTTTGTCGTAAAACCTGGTTGCTGGGTCGCTGGATTAAACATGGCGATTGGTATCCCGATCGCGTAATTCGGTTATTCAAAAAAAGTTGTTCGCAATTTGAAGGTAATTTTTTGCATGAGAAACTGGTTGTGACTGGTAGAGTAATGAAATCTAAAACCAATTTACTGCATTATAGTTTTCCATCAATGTATCTATTTTTAAGCAAGAATGACTCGTTTACGCGAAATTTCATTACCGCAAACTTAGAACGCAAGAAATTTAGTTATACAGGAACTGTACTACGCTCTTTTTGGAAGTTTTTTCGCGGCTACTTTATTAAACTAGGTTTTTTGGATGGATATCCAGGATTCATTATTGCTGTACAACAAGCCTATAGCACCTTCTTTCGTTATAATATGTTGTTGGAGCATAAATTAAAAGCAGCACAATTTTATTTGGATCAAGAAGATGAATAGACCCACAATATTGGTGGTAGATACGCAGCTTGATGGACACCACGTTTTATGGCTGAATATGGTTGGAGCGGTTTTATTGGAGCAGGGATACTCGGTCATACTTTTGGTAAATCATAATGTTTCCGAGGTATTGCGTAGGTTAGATTTATTGGATAGTAAATTTAGCCAGTTAGTTACAGTCGTGCCAACCCAATATCCTAAGAAAATTGCTCTGAAAAGATA
>JBPOJK010000045.1:0-3561 GCA_052033675.1 Pseudomonadota bacterium | reverse complement strand
ATTGCATTTTGCAGTTGATGGTTTGCTTTTCTTCTTCATCTAAGTTCCAAGACGTATTCGTAACATTAATCATAATATCATATCTGTTGTCAATGCGTAAGTTCTAACTACCTTCAATATGGTAAACTGTTCAACCACCAATAAGTTTGCCGAGCATAATTGCAAGCTGTTCAACTAAAACAAATCATAATCATTATCGCCAAAGCAAGCCGCGTTAGGATTTGTTAAGATTACGCCTATTCATCTTTATAATCGCCAAGGAACCTATTCATGAATGTAATCATCCCCATTTTTAATTCAATGGCACCGGTATTTATTCTAATTTTTGTCGGCTGGGTCTCGGTGGCATTAAAGATTGTCGACAAGGCGGCTAAAAAAATCTGTTCAATACTGGTAACCAATTTTGTCTTTCCGGCGTTATTGTTTAATGAAACTTACCGCGCCAAACCATCCGAGATTTTTAACGGTAAATGGATGCTGGCATTCTCGCTGGCAGTTTGTAGTATGTGGCTTAGCGGCTATTTAATAAATAAATTTCTGCTCAAAAAAGACAATTCTGCCAGTGCCATGCAGGCACTTTTGTGTAGTTTTCCGAATATGGGCGGAATGGGAATTCCGTTTCTGGCGTTATTGATTGGAATGTCTTCCGCACTCTCGGTGGCAATTGCCAATGTTATTGTTGCCTGTTCGGTAATTCCGGTAACAATTTTTTTACTTGAACTGGGTAATCAGGAATCCAATCCAGCGAAAAGTAACTTATTTAGAATCATCGGGCGGGCAATTATCAAATCCTTCAAGAAACCAATGGTCTCGGCAGTAATGTTGGGATTAACTCTCAGCATCACGGGAATCAGCCAGCATTTACCCAAATTCGTCATTTCAACCTTTGCTATTGCCGCTAATTCGTGTAATTTTGTATCCTTGTTTGCCGTTGGCGTTGCTATCTATGGAATTCGAATTACCATTACCAAATCATTGACCACTAATCTCTTGATTAAATTGCTATTAAATCCGCTGATTGCATGGTCATTGGTTTTAATCTTCAATTTACGCGGGGCGCATGCCGAAGAAATGATTTTCTTATTATCTATGCCAACAGCTACCACCGCAACGATTCTGGCTTACCAATGGGGCATCGAAGAATACGAAGCCTCGAGTATTTATCTGGTTTCAACCATTATTTCAATTATTACCCTACCTTTGCTACTGTGGCTAATGGAAAATTTCATTCCTGGCATAAAAATCTAGATTTGGAACTACCCTCACTTGGCAAACAATGAGATAAAACCATGAATTCAGCAATAAAAAGTTCAAAAAGCTTAATCAAAAACTATTTTAAAAAACTATATTAAATCATTTTTATTAATTTTTTATCGTTTTACATTAAATTTTTATTGCATATTATTATTAAAACATCTTATAATCATTCCTGAAAACAAATTTTTTAATTATTCAGGAGTTTTATTATGGATAAGCAATTAAAGAAATTAAGTACGGTTATGCTATGGATAATCAGGCTGTTAATGATTCTCCTACCGCTGATGGATATTCTGGTCTGGCTGTTCCCACACAATCAATTTAGCCTCAATGCCGTGATTGCGCCAGCGCTTAGCGATCATTTCAACGATAAAACTTTTGCATCTCTACAAATTAATAATCAGTTGCTGGGAATGTCCGGTTCTTTGGTGGCATTACTCCCGCTATGGCTGGGATTTTTATGGCTGGCAAGGTTGTTTAAAAACTATGCGCAGGGCACGATTTTTACGTTGGATAATGCACGGATTTATGGTAAATTGGGTTGGTTATGTATTATTAGCGCCCTAATTATTCAACCGTTAACCGACTCACTCTATTCGGTGGCGGCAACGATTAATAATCCACCCGGTCAACGAATCATTGCGTTTGGTTTCAGTAATACTAATTTTACAGCGATTATCTGCGGCATTTTTCTGATTATCATGGCGCGGGTGATGGTTATCGGGCATTACATCAATGAAGAACAGCAATTAACTATCTAGGAAAAAATCATGGCTATTATTATTGAACTGGATGTTATGCTTGCCCGCCGCAAAATGAAATTGCAGGATTTAGCACAACAGGTTGGTATCACAATTCAAAATCTATCAATTCTTAAAACCGGCAAGGCTAAAGCGATTCGTCTGGAAACCCTGGATGCAATTTGTCGGGTGCTTGACTGCCAACCTGGTGATCTCTTACGCTATCGTGAGGATGATAAACCGAATGCAAATTAAATGATGAAGCATAATCCATCGACGAGATGTATTGTTTTGTATAAAACCATTAATTGAACAAGGAACTTAGGTAAATAATCTCTCCATCGGGTGCGGAGCAGGTTATAAAAAAGTTCCTTGTCTATTCAAAAAAGATTATACGGTTTTGATTCGCTCTTCATCAAGAGTGTAAACCACCAATCCCTCATGGCGAATTCGTTCCCACTCTTGCTGCTTTTCTTCAATCAGCTGATTAGTTATTTTATAACCTTGCTGGCAGTGAATTGCCGCAGCTTTGGCACTAAAATTATAGTCTTTACTATTTAGCTCCGTCCCTTTGCGCGAATGATAAATCACATGAACCAAATCCAGCCGATGTGCATAACCGAGTTTAGCCACTTCCTGAACCTCCGGCTGATTGCGAATTTCCGGCGGTAATTTATCAACTAAGAATTTAATCGCATGGGATAAATTTTGTGCGGTGGCATAAATCGAATTAACCCGTTTGGAGTGGGAAGAAAACTGGATATCCTTAATCCGCTCCAACATACCATCCATCGTGTGCGGCAATGGTCCACCAGCAGAAAAAAGATCAAACATAAAGCACAAGACATTTTGAATATCATCGGCATTACTAGCAAACTCATCCAGCACTTTTGATAATGGCGTATTAGCATAAACACCACCATCAACATAATATTGTTCACCGATTTTAATCGCTGGAAATCCCGGCGGTAAAGCACCAGATGCCATAATATGCTCAATCGTTATCGGCTCTTGGTGACTATCAAAAAAAACGAAATCGCCGCTATTTAATTCGGTGGCACCCAAACAAAGCCGGACATGACCTTCATTCAGATATTTAAAATCAATTAACTCTTCTAATGTTTGCCGTAACGGTGTCGTATCGTAAAAACTCAGAACATCCGGCGAAACATGACTTAATAACCATGGACTAAGTAATTTTGGCTTAAAAAAGCCCGGCTGACCATTAATGAGGGCATGTTGTGCTCCTACATAATTGTGGATCTTAGCAGTTCCCATAAAAGGGATATGTGGCAGTGGAACATCAACGGTAATTTTACCCCAGAATTTTTTCAAATTCTCCAATCGTTTTTCCGGTGGATTTCCGGCAATAATTGCCGCATTGATACCACCAATAGAAATACCAACTACCATATCGGCATAATAGCCATGTTCATGTAGCGCTTCAAGTCCACCGACCTGAAATGAACCTAATGCACCACCACCTTGAAATACCAACACTACTTTTCTTTTCCGATCAGTTTTTTTTGTCATCGCTTATTCCGCCTAATTTAAATTTTTACCA
>JBPOJK010000208.1:0-4654 GCA_052033675.1 Pseudomonadota bacterium | reverse complement strand
GATTGATTTTAGCCGTTTCATGAATAAAATCCGCGAATTTAATCCAGAGCAAAAGACAATCATCGTTGAACCGGGAGTGATCCTCAGCGAATTAAATCGCTTTTTGCAAGCGCACGGTTTATTTTTTGCGCCCAATGTTTCTACTGCCGACCGTGCAACTATAGGTGGAATGATTGCCACCGATGCTGCCGGTAAAGGTTCATTGATTTATGGTAAAACTGCTGATCATTTGCTGGGACTGGAAATGGTTTTAGCAGATGGTCGGGTAATCGATACTCTAGAAGATAATAAACTTCCAGAGCCGCTTAATGATTTTTTACGCGATACCTTAGCTAAAACTGAAGTTCAGGCTGAGATTGCCGCACGATTTCCTAATCTGAAACGTCCGTTATCCGGCTACAATCTCAAGCAAGCCTATCAAAATTCGATCTGTGATTTGAATTATTTAATTGCCGGTTCAGAGGGAACTTTGGGGTTAGTCACTGCAGCTAAGTTGAAATTAGTCGAAATTCCCAAACAGCGAGCCTTAATCGCGGTTCATTATCCGGATTTCATCAGTGCACTTAAAGATGCGGAAAATTTGATCCGCTTTAAACCATTGGCAATCGAAGTTTTAGATGAAAAAGTCCAGCAAGCTGCGCATAGTCTGGCAGAGTGGCAATCAGCTTCAGATATCTTACAAGCCAAGCCTGAAAACATTATCTCGAATTTTGCCGAATTTTGTGCCGTAAGTGTGGCTGAACTAGAAGAGCAGCTAGCCGCCGTTACTCAGGAATTAGACCAACAAGCTGCCAATTATGTGCTTATTCGTGACAATCAGCAGATTAACCGGATGTGGGCGATTCGTTCACTGGCGGTCGGTTTGGTTGGACGCCTACCAGGTAAGCGTAAACCAATGGCTTTTGTTGAAGATGCAATTGTGCCGCCGGAAAATTTGGCAGCATTTGTTGGTGAATTACAGCAGGAGTTGGATTCGCGGCAATTGGTCTATGCGATGTATGGTCACGTTGATGTCGGGTGTATTCATGTCCGTCCGGCATTGGATATGCTAACAGAAACTGATCGGCAATTGATTCGTCCCTTAACCGAAAGCGTTGTTGCGTTGGTGAAAAAATATGGCGGTGTTTTATGGGGTGAACATGGTAAGGGTTATCGTGGTGAGTTTGTTCCGGCGGTTTTTGGCGATAAGCTTTATGCAATATTGGTTGAAATCAAAAAATATTTTGATCCGCAAAATCGTTTTAATCCACTGAAATTGGTTGCCCCGGATACTACCATTGAACTGGCTAAAATTGATAAAATAACCATGCGCGGCGAATTGGATCAGGTTATCAGCAGTGATTTGCAGGAACAATTTGCCGATGCTTTGCTTTGTAACGGCAATGGCGCATGTTTTAATCAGGATGTTGCCAACGTAATGTGTCCTTCATATAAGGTTACCCAGGATCGGATTCATTCACCCAAAGGTCGCGCGCTATTAATCAAAGAATGGTTGCGGCAAAAATCAACCAGCTCAAATGATGAACAAAAAGCCGCGGCAATGGCCTATGCAGCATTAAGCGGCTGTCTGGGCTGCAAGGCTTGTAGCGGAAAGTGTCCGACGCAGGTAAGTATTCCCGATTTACGCAGTAAATTTCTGCATTCATATCATAAGCTTTATCGCAAGCGCAAGCTGCGTGATTTGATGCTCGGGCATATCGAAAGTTTATTGCCACTGGCGGCCAAATTCCCTAAAATGTGGAATTTTATTCATCGCAATCGCTTGGCACCAAGTTTTGGTCTGACTTCGATTCCATTGTTTGAAACCGATCAAACTTTAGCCGAAGGCTTACATCAGTTGCAGGTTAAAATCTATAGCGATGCCAAACAGTTATCGACATTGCCGGATAATAGTGTGGTGATATTTACCGATGTCTTTAGCGCATTTTTGGATAATAAAGTGCTATTTGCCACCGTTGCTGTGTTGCAAAAATTGGGTAAGGTTCCATATGTGATTTACCCGCGGGTTAGTGGTAAATCATTGGTATTCGGTGGATTTTTGGATGAGTTTAAACGTAATAGTGATAAGTTGGCGCGCCTAATCAATCCATTATTGCGGGCAACTATTCCGGTGATTACCGTCGAAAACTCAATTACCGTAATGTTTCGTGACGAGATGAAGAAATTTGCTTGTGCGTTAGACGGTAAGGTTTTGACGATTGCCGAATTATTAGCTCAATATAATCAGGAATTGAGTAATTGTGAACGCCTTAGTCACGAATCTGCTAAATACCGCTTGTTGCCGCATTGTACCGAACAGGCACTGTTGCCGGCCGATAGCAAACATTGGCAGAATATTTTTACTGCCAGTGGTGCGACGCTGGAAGTGGTTAATGGTGGTTGTTGCGGAATGGCTGGAACTTATGGGCATCTTAAGGAACAGCAGCAAAATTCAGCCGCGTTATTTAAAAAACACTGGCAGAATAATATTGAGACCAGTCCGGTGACGGTAGTTGCCAGCGGGTTTTCTTGTCGTTCGCAGACCAAAAAACAGATTGGGCAGGTTTTACCACATCCAATTGAAATAATTAATAATTTGATAAAATAAATTAAATAATAGATGTTATGCATGATAATGATTTTAGTACTAAAATGTGGGTAATGTGCGTAACATCAGTTAAATAAGGAAAGTAGTAACAGTGAAAAATAAACATTTAATTATGGATTTTGATAGTACCTTTATTCAGGTTGAAGCGTTGGATGCCTTGGCGGAAATCGCTTTGGCTGAATTAGCGGATAATGACAGCGTGATCGAAAAAATTAAATTGATTACCAATCAGGGAATGGAAGGAAAAATTTCCTTAAGCAGCAGTTTGGCTCAACGGATTAAGTTACTTAAAGCCAATAAAAAACATATCGAACAATTGATTACTAAATTACAGACAAAAGTAAGTACCTCATTTAAACGTAATCATGAATTTATTAAAAATCATGCCGATAATATTTATATCGTTTCCAGTGGCTTTAAAGAATATATTGAACCGGTAGTAACGGCTTTTGGTATTAAACCGGAACATATTTATGCCAATACTTTTACTTATGATAACGAGGGTAATATCAACGGAGTTGATGAAGCCAATCCGTTGTGTCAGGATAAAGGTAAAGTCACTATCGTTAATAATCTGGGTTTGAATGGCGAAATTTGGGCAATTGGTGATGGTATTACCGATTATGAAATTCGCGAACATGGTGCTGCTACCGCTTTTTATGCGTTTACCGAAAATGTAACCCGTCCAAGCGTTACCGAAAAAGCCGATGTCGTAATTAAAAATTTTGACGAATTTTTATACATGCATGATTTCCCACGGGCGATCTCTTATCCACGTAACCGGATTAAAATTTTATTGCTAGAAAATCTTCATCCCAATGGTATCAAAATGCTGCAACATGAGGGTTATAGCGTTGAAACGATGAAGGGTAGTTTAAGCGAAGAAGAGTTATGCGCTAAAATCAAAGATGTTTCAATTTTGGGGATTCGTTCAAAAACCAATGTGACCAAGAAAGTTTTGGAACATGCCGAGCGCCTGATTGCCGTCGGGGCATTCTGTATCGGTACCAATCAGATTGATTTGGATGCGGCTAGCCGTAAGGGTGTTTGTGTCTTTAATGCACCGTATAGCAACACCCGTAGTGTAGTTGAAATGGTGATTGGTGAAATCATTTTGCTGATGCGTAAAGTGGTTGCCAAAAATACCAAAATGCACCAAGGAATTTGGGATAAATCCGCCGATTTTTGCTATGAAGTTCGCGGTAAAAAATTGGGAATTATCGGTTATGGTAATATCGGATCGCAACTGTCAGTTTTGGCGGAATCCTTGGGGATGCAGGTATATTACTATGATGTGATTGAAAAATTACAGTTGGGTAATGCCAAAAAATGTGCTACCATGGATGAATTGCTGGAAGTTTCGGATATTGTGAGCTTGCATGTTGATGGTCGCAAGAGCAATGCCAATTTGATTGGTGAAGCCGAATTTGCCAAGATGAAAGATAAGGTGATTTTTATTAATCTGAGCCGTGGACATGTGGTAGATATTGATGCGATGGCTGCTGCGTTAGAGTCCGGCAAAATTTTGGGTGCGGCGGTCGATGTTTTCCCGTATGAACCGAAAAATAATCAGGAAGAATTTGTCAGCAAATTGCGTGGCTTTGAAAATGTAATTTTATCACCGCATATTGGTGGTAGTACCGAAGAAGCGCAATTGAATATCGGCGAATTTGTTGCGCGGCGGATTATTAATTATGTAAATGCCGGTGATACCACCCAAAGTGTCAATTTGCCGAATATCCAGTTACCGGAATTGCGCAATGCTCATCGCTTGATTCACTTACATATTAATACCCCGGGAATTTTAGCGCAGATTAACCATGTGTTGGCAAGTCATAAAGCCAATATTCTTGGACAATATTTGAAAACTAATGAACAGGTTGGCTATGTAATTAGTGATATCAATAACGAATATGAAAAAGAAGTTATTGATGAATTGAAAAAAATCGATGGTACGATTCGTTCGCGAGTATTGTACTAAGCCTGAATAGATAAAATAGGTTAACATGATTGAAATAATTGTTACAATTTAACTACTTATCAATCGTAACCTGATTATTTGTAGTG
>JBPOJK010000069.1:0-3485 GCA_052033675.1 Pseudomonadota bacterium | reverse complement strand
TGGCGATACTAAAAAGCATAGAACTGCGGTTGCTAGTGCGATTGCGCCAACAGGAAAGTTTTTTAAATTGTTTTATGGAGTTTACGAAGTAAAAGAATTTATAAAAGTTTGGTGCACACGTGAACTCTGATTAGCGGCTTATTACTATAGGCAGCTAATCAGCTAAGTTTCACGTAGTGTCGTTTATGAAGATTAATTGAGTGCGGGAAGTATGACTAAGCGCAATTAATTTCACACTCAGCACACAAAAGCAGGGCTATGCTTTATCGGCGTTAATAATGTTAGCCGCAAAATAAAAAATACTCAATAGCATTAATGTATTTGCATGTTACAATTTCTCGCTAATAAGCATTTAATATTTCAGAACTGGGTGTGAAATTGCCAAAATCTTTATTCAAATATATTAATCTTAGTCAATCAGTTGAAAAAGTTAATAGAATCATAAATAGTATATTTGTTGAATCTAAACTAAAAATAACAACTTCCCGCCACTTTAATGATCGGTTCGATTCCAAAGTGATATTTAACCAGTCAATAAGAGAACAAATACTCAATGCTGTTGATAAGATCGTTCCGGGTAATCATACTTTAACTGAGGAAAGGATTAGGTTTTTTGAGTTGATGCTAGAAGCGCAACCAATCTTATGCTTATCAGAAATTCCACCACTTGAGTTTGAGTCAGATATTATGTGGGGTGTTTATGGTGGCAATGGTTGTGGTATTTGTCTGGAATTTGACTTTGATGAGATAAGTATTATTAATCAAAATACTTTAAATTTTGGTAGTACGTTTAAAGTTGCTTATGATGATACGGTTGATAAATATGAATTATTTTATCATGCTATTTTATCAAAAATGCGCTCAGAAGTTCTAATTTATAATGGTATGCCTTACCACGATGCTACAAAAGATTTTGCTGATGCGATGAAAGCACTGCATATGAGAAAAGGTTCTCAATGGTCACATGAAAAAGAATACCGGCTTATTGATTCTTTTTATCTCTATAATATCAATGTGGCAAGTGATGCTGAGCGGTTGAGACAAGTTGAAGATTTAGCTCAGAGAGATGATTACTTTATACCTATTACCAAAGAACCAAAGACTTTTGAATTACCACCAGTATTAGGAGCAACTAGAACTACTTTTTTTGAGATGCACTTACCTGTTCCGAAGAAGATATATCTCGGTTTTTTACATTCATATAAAAAAACAATAGCTATTTCAGATGATAACCTTGCAAAAATATATAATTTTGCAAAGAAATATGATATTGCCATTTACCAATTGACCGGAGAGGTTAATTATTTATCTAAAACTTTTGACTCGACTCGCTCTTTGTTTTGGAAATAAAGTTAGAAATGATTACCGATATCTGGAGTATGTCATAAATTTTGTGTCAATCTGATTCTCATTTCATTTAAAGATCAGATTTTCCCAAATTTGATTAACATTTGTTGATATGCCATAGCCCAGTCACGAATCGGCATTGTCCAGCGTTTGGATATGTTCTGGATAGCCAAATACAACGTCTTAAATACAGCGATATCATTAGGAAATGACCGCTTATTTTTTACCACCTTGCGTAGCGTCATGTTCAATGATTCTATTGCGTTAGTGGTATAAATAGCTTTGCGGATATCTTTGGTATAGCCAAATAAGGTATTTAACTGTTCCCAACGATTGTACCATGATTTGCTGATAGCGGGATATTTTGTATCCCATTTTTTAGCAAATTCTTCAAGGTTTTCTAAAGCAATATCTTCGGTATCAGCTGAATAGATGGTTTTTAAATCAGCCGCTACTTCTTTACGATCTTTCCACGGCACAAATGCTAATGAGTTACGCACCATATGTACAATACATGATTGCACCTGACATTCTGGATAAACTGATGCAATGGCATCAGGAAAGCCTGTCAAACCATCACAACAAGCAATGAAGACTTCTTTAACACCACGATTATTTAATTCTGTTAGAACGGTTAACCAGAATTTAGCACCTTCATTTTGTGATATCCACATGCCTAGTAACTCTTTATTACCATCAGTACCTATACCAAGAGCTAGATATATTGACTTATTAATGATGGATTTATTCTCTTGGACTTTAACCACCAGGCAGTCTAAAAACAAGATTGGGTAGCGTGATTCCAATGGTCGGTTTTGCCATTCTTTAACTTCATCATTTACACTGTCTGTAATTGAAGACAATAACTCTTCAGATAAATCCTGATGGTAAAGCTCATTAATTGTAGCACGTATATCACGCATTGACATGCCACGTGAATATAGAGCTAAAACAGCATCATCTATACCCTCAAGACGGCGTTTATGTTTTTGGATTAATAATGGTTCAAATTCTGAATTACGGTCACGTGGGACATTAATTGGGAGATCGCCACTATCAGTACGAACTGTTTTACTGCTAAAGCCATTGCGACGATTACGCAATGAATCGCTTGCTACATCGGTCAGTTCTGGTGGTGTTGATAAATGATGTTCAATTTCACCGGAAAGTGCACTTTCAATAATTCGGCTCTTCAAGCCATGAATCATCGCTGCCAAGTCAGATTGGGTTTTTACACCGGAAGAGATTAGCTCAATTACCTCATCGGGTATTTGAGCTAATAGATTTAGTTTATCTTGAGTAAGATGCGGATTTTTTGCCATTTTGTAAGTCCTATTAATTAACGTTAGTTTAACTAAAATCAGACTTGAGCACAAAATTTATGACGTACTCGATATCTGAATTTTCACATCCAACAAGCATAGATTGTGTTTTATGCTATGCCAGTTTGTTAGATGTGAAAATCAATAGCATGTTCGATTAGTTAATAAAAATTAAAATAATTTAAACATTCCAATGAGACTCGCTCAGTTTTCCCCCGCCGATAAACAAACTCAATCCCCGTAAATAACTGCCGGAGCTTATCAGCAAAACCATCATCGGTAAAATAGATCACCTGCTTGATAATCCCACGCTCTTTGATGTCCATGTATTGCCCGATAACTTCCTGATAGCGTTTTCTGGATTTAATGGTTCGTTCATATTCAATTGCCACTTTATCACCCGCCGGATTGATGCAGGTATAATCGGGAATTTTAGGGACTTTATCATTACGCTTTTTAAGCAGTCTGGCTAAATGCCAGGCACTCTGAAATGAATGATAGCCCTGAGCTTCAAGCCTAAAGCGGATTTGCTGCAATTTCAGATCATGATAGATGGTTGCCGAATTAACCCGATTAACATCGCGTAACTCTGGAATTTCCTGATTGCTGTCAACCGCAAACATTATTCCGGTGTTGGTTGGCTGAAATACTGCTATTGGTCTGGCTAATCCGGTATCAACTTCATGCTTGGTAAGATAGTTTCGCTCACATAGATTGCGGGTAATCCGCATTACCGTTTGTTTGGGTACTCCTAGCAATATTGCCAAGTTCTCCAAACTAGAGTAATTTTCTTCCAGTAAAAAGCGTAATAGGGTA
>JBPOJK010000148.1:0-11065 GCA_052033675.1 Pseudomonadota bacterium | reverse complement strand
AGTTAGCTTATTTTAAACAAGTAAAATTTCGTGGTGAATTATTGTATTGGGATGATATGCACGACTTTCCATTGCATTGTATGGATATTCCACAAGATATTTTAGAATAATCAATTATGAAATTTATCGAAGTAACGCCTGAGGATGGCTATATTTTACGAGTAAAAACTGATGACGATAACGTTTACTTGTTTAATGTTTATCAAGAAATTCAACGGATTCCATCTTATAACTGCTTAATGAACAAAGAGTTTTTTGAACAGGTTAAATTTAAAGGTGAGCGAATTTATTGGAGCATGGATTGTGATTTTCATATTGATCAAGTGTTGGCGCATAGTAAAAAAGTATGATTTTTTTTGCTATATCTGGGCAAGATTTATTTAAGATTGAACCGTTAAGATAAGGTTGTAAAAATGGCAAACGATAGCAAAACCAAAGACAAAAAAATATCATGGTCTGGATTAAAAGCGGAATTGAGCAAATGTAATCCCACGCAATTATTGGAGTTGATTTCCGCCCTTTATTCATTATCAACCGAGAATAAGCGTTTTATTGAAGCAAAAGTTGTTAATGATGATAGTGTGCTTGAAAAATACCGGGAAATTGTTTCGCGAAGTATCAGTACCGAAGCGCCGTGGTTGAAAAGCCATCAACTTAGTTTGAAGACGGCAAAAAAAGCGATTAGCGATTACAAAAAGGCTACCGGTAATATGGCAGGAGTCATTGATTTGATGATTTATTATGTTGAATGTGGAAACCAATTTACCAATGCTTTTGGGGAGATTGACGAAAATTTCTATTCCAGTATGGAGTCAATGTTTGAAAATGCATTGAAATTAATGGAGACAAATAATTATCCGGATAAGTATGTAAAGCGCCTCGAAGGAATAGTACAAGATGCCCGCGATATTGGCTGGGGCTATCATGATAATCTGAAACACTGGTTTAATAAATGGCAAGAGCAAAAATCATTCTTATAGGGACGAAATAAATAATGAAAGCAAAATTGGATTTATTAACTAAGTTGTCTGGAAAAAATCAACAAGAGTTGATTTTTATGATTAATGACGTTGCTGCCAGCTTTGTCGGGGTTGGCGAATATATTCAGCAAAATTATTTATTGGATGATAAAGAGCGAGTTAAGCAGCTAAAGAAAACTTATGCTGGCTATAAACGCCGCAAAAAATTTCATGATTATTACGAAACTATTAAATTTTTTGATAATTTGCAAGTGCAGGTTTTAGAGCCGTTGCAGCGGGTTGCGCGGAGTTTACCGTGTGAGGTAATTGAATTATTACACGGAATTATTGACGATTTTGAGAACTTATGCGAAGCTAAAGATGACTCTAGCGGTTGTGCTATGGAGTTTTTTTCGGCTTGTTTTGAGAGCTATGGCAAAGTTTGGTTGGCGATAGATTATAAACACCGAGATTTGGAACAGCTAGCTAAAGAGGTTGCGAATTATTATTTCAATAATGGTTATTTAGGAACCGAGATAATTGATTATTGTAAACTTGCCTTAGGTACTCAGGGGCTGATTTTACTTGAAAAATATGTGGCTAAAGAACCGGAGACGCTCTTATATGTAATTGGGTTACAGCAAAATCCGGCGAAGTTGGCAACAGCAATGAAAGAGCAAAATAATTATACTGCGAAACAAGTTTTACGCCTCGCGCAACTCTATGTTGATGATTTGGAATTTACCTCGGCAATTGAGTGGATATTAAAATATGTGCCGGAAAAAATTGCGGATGACCATTTATATCATGAACGGCAGAATTTACTAATTCAAGCCTTCCTTGAAAATGGTGACTTACAGTCAGCACAAGAGGTACGCTGGAATACATTTATTCGTTCTTTAGATGCTAAATATTATTGTGACTTCATGAAAAAACTGGCTGATTCTGAAAAAGATCACTATCGTCAAGAAGCGCTGAAGATTATGGATAAAAATCCCCGCGTAGATTTAGTGGTTTTATTTTTGGATAAAGTTCAGGAATATGAATTACTTGGCAGTATTATGTTGCAAAAACGTGAACGACTGGTTAGGGCAATAAATGTTAGTGCCTTGCGTAAATTTTCTAAGACCTTGGCAACCAATGCACAATATCTTGCTGCAACAATAATTCGCCGTGAATTAGTTAATAATGTTCTTGCTACTGCAAAAAGTCAATATTATGACTATGCCGTCAGTGATCTTAAATTGGCAATGGATTATGGGCAGCAGGTTATAGATTGGTGCGGTTATTTAACTAATCAAGAATATTTAACCGAGTTACAAACTAAGCACGGCAAAAAGTACTCATTTTGGAGCCGGATAAATTTGGTTTAAGTAAAAAGAGCATATTGACCGGGTTGGTAAAATTATATATAGTAGGTAAGATGGGAAAAATTAGAATTATCGGTGGAATTCACCGTTCGCGGCAGTTGCCGGTTTTAGATTCTCCGGATTTGCGCCCGACGCTGGATCGGGTTAAAGAAACGGTGTTTAACTGGCTAGGACAGGATTTAACCGGCAAAAGCTGTCTGGATTTATTTGCCGGCAGTGGCTCATTGGGGTTTGAGGCGCTATCGCGCAATGCCGCCGAGGTAGTCATGGTTGAAAAAATGCCCAAAGTTGCCAAACAATTAATTAGCAATTGCGAACTCTTGAAAACCACCAATTGTCAGGTATTAGTGGCTGATGCACAAAGTTTTTTAACGCAATCAACGAAAAAATTTGATGTAATTTTTCTTGATCCGCCCTATAATAGCGACTTATTGACTCAGGTATTGGCGCAAATCCTACCACATTTAAGCGCCGCTGGAGTTTGTTATATTGAATATGAAACTGCACCGAATCTCGATGAATTTAGTGTAATTAAAAGTGCCAAAGCCGGCAAAGTTCATTATGCACTTATTCGTCCCCAAGTTTTAGAGGAAATTTAAATATGTCATTGAAAATTACTGAAGAATGTATCAATTGCGACGTTTGCGAGCCGGAATGCCCCAATAAGGCGATTAGCCAAGGCGCGGAAATTTACGAAATTAACCCGGATTTATGCACGCAGTGTATTGGTCATTACAGCGAACCGCAATGCCAGATTGTGTGCCCGGTAGCTTGTATTGACCTAGACCAAGACAATCTTGAAAGCGATGAGCAGTTATTGCTTAAATATAACAAAATTTGGGAGAAGTAATGCGCCGGTTATCTGTTTTGATGTTGTTGTCCGGAATCTTTGCCGGAACGGTATATGGCGCTGATATCGAAAGCGTAACCGTTGCTCATGACAGCTATTTGGAATCAATAAATTTCAGCAATTATATAGCACCTAAGAAATATGCAGCGGTGATGCTTAGTGATGGCTATGGGCAATTATTAAGTGAATCACAGGTTGGTATTTATAAACCGGCAGCATTGCAGGACTTTTATAAGCAGGAAGTCTGCAAAGGACTGTGGGGGCGCAACTGTAAATTTACTATCAATAGTATCGAAAAATATACTGGTATTAATTTGGATAATGAATCAAGTCTGGTTGGATTGCCATATAGCCTGATTGATGCCTATAAGGTTAGCTATACCACCCCGGATATGAATAATAACACGCATCCAGTCTCTGGTGCGGTGTTGATTCCGGAAACTAATCAGCCGCTTAAAGGGGTGGTGATTTTTTATCATTTTACCGTACTCAATAAAAGTAATGTTCCATCTAATTTTAGCGGCGATGAATTTCACACCAGCAAGATGTTAGCGGCAACACTGGCAAATGCCGGTTATGTGGTGGTGATGCCGGATTATCTGGGCGAGGGTACTGATCGCGACAAAGTTCATCCGTATATGCTTTATCCGCAAATAAATGCTTTAAGCGGTATTTATATGTTGAAACTATTGCCGCAGATTCAGCCCTTATTGCGGTATCAGCTACAGAATAACCAAATTCCGCTATTTTTGACCGGTTACTCTGAAGGTGCCGGTTATGCACTATGGGCAGATAAAATCCTCGAAGAAAATCCGCGCTTCTTGGCTAATTATGGGTTTAAATTAACTAAAACGGTGCCGATTGAGGGGGCTTATAATCTGAGTAATGTTACCTTGCCATTTTTAATGAGTGATACGCTTACTCCGCAAGTGGCGCCTTATTATATTCAGGATAAGCGGGTATCGGCATTCGCTAAACCAGGCTTGGTTGCCAATGTGCTAAACTCCTATGCCTATTTTGATTTGAATCAAGACGAAAGCGCAGTTTTTTCGACCAAATTCAATTCTTGCAGCGATTGTGAGTTAGATGGTGAAAAATATACCGTTAGCGGCTTATTGCAATCGCCGGCAAAAGAATTAAGCAAATACAAAATGTTATATAATGCTGCCAAAAGTGCCGGCTATAACAATGATAATGACTCATTGGCACCCTTAACCAATCAACAGTTATTGATTAGCGATGCGTTTAAAGATACGGTTGCTCATGCCGATATTTACAACTGGCGGGCAACGACACCAATTAGTTTTCTAACTTTTGAATATGATTCGGTGGTGCCGCGATTAAATACCGAAACCGCCTTTGCCGCGATGAGTGATAAAGGCTCGACTTCGTTACAGATTACGGTAGTTCCCAATCAAAACTTTAAAGTCGATAGCTATGTACCATTTAGTGATGATAACGTCGATCATGCCAGTGGCATGAAATTCCTGCTGTTATTTGCCCGCAATCAATTTGCTGAAAGTGCTAGCAGTGGCGGACATTAAGAATCCGCCGTTGATCCGCGCCTGTATGGGCGTAGTGTTTGATCAAGACAGCGGTAATATTCTGATTTCATCCCGTCCTCCGGGAAAAGTTATGGCAGGTTACTGGGAATTTCCCGGCGGTAAACTTGAAGCCGGTGAGAATTGTTTTCAGGCCTTAGCGCGGGAACTCCATGAAGAGTTAGGAATTATTGTTGATGAGCGCGAGATGGAATTAATCGGTAAGGTTGAACATCTCTATCCGCATGGATTGGCGCAGTTGGATTTGATAATAATTAAACGCTATAATGGGGAAGCTCGCGGGCTTGAAGGACAGCAGGTGTGCTGGTGTCAGCCGCTGATTACCGCAGCCCCAACGCCATTATTACCAACCGCCACGCGCGTGTTTGAAATATTGCAATCTTATTTAGGGAGCTAGTATGCAGCAATATCAGGATTTATTACGTCATGTCTTGGCACATGGGGTTGCCAAAGGCGATCGTACCGGTACCGGCACAATTTCAACGTTTGGTTATCAAATGCGCTTTGATTTGAGTGCCGGTTTTCCGCTGGTAACTACCAAAAAAGTTCATTTAAAATCAATTATTCATGAATTATTGTGGTTTTTACGCGGTGAAACCAATATCAAATATTTAACTGATAATGGCGTGAGCATCTGGAATGAATGGGCTGATGCCAATGGCAATCTGGGACCGGTCTATGGTAAACAGTGGCGTAGTTGGCAGTGTGCTGATGGTCAGGTAGTGGATCAAATCAGTAATGTCATTCATGAAATTAAAACTAATCCCAATTCGCGGCGCTTGATTGTTTCGGCATGGAATGTCGGAGAATTGGATAAAATGGCGTTGGCACCGTGTCATTCGTTTTTCCAGTTTTATGTCAATGACGGTAAATTATCCTGCCAGTTATACCAGCGTTCAGCAGATGTTTTTCTCGGCGTTCCGTTTAATATTGCCAGTTATGCACTATTGACGATGATGATAGCGCAGGTGTGTGATTTGGCGGTTGGTGATTTTGTTCACACTTTTGGTGATGTTCATATTTATCAAAATCATCTGGAGCAGGTTAATCTGCAATTAAGTCGTGAGCCGAGAGCTCTGCCGCAAATGAAGATAAATCCAGCGATAAAATCAATCTTTGATTTCCAATATCATGATTTTGAATTAAACGCCTATGACCCGCATCCCGGCATCAAAGCGCCGGTAGCCATTTAAGGGAAAAGCAGATGGCTCAGAAAATTAGCTTAATTGTTGCTACCAATCGTGACTTGGTCATTGGTGCCAATAATCAGTTGCCATGGCACATTCCAGAAGATCTGGCGCATTTTAAAAACCTGACGCTGGGTAAAGTAATGATAATGGGGCGTAAGACCTTTGAATCAATCGGTAAAGCCTTGCCTGGGCGTACCAGCGTGGTGGTTAGCCGCAATAATTTTTCCGCGGCGGATGTAATAGTTTTTTCTTCGATCGAGGAGGCGTTGGCGGCTTTTGCCGATCGTGACGAAATTTGTATTATCGGTGGCGGCGAAATCTTTAAACAGACTCTGCCACTGGCAACTCATTTATATGTGACGTGGATTGATATGGCGGTTGCCAAACCCTGCGCTTGGTTTCCAGCAATTGATTTGGCTCACTGGCAACTGGTTTCCAGTCAGAAAATTACTTCTAAAAATGGTGTTAATTGTACTTTTTGTGAGTATAGTTGTTAAAATAACGAAAATTGCGGTCGATTGTTTTATCCCGGATTTTTTAGTCCGGGATAATTATTTATCGGTCGGTTTGGGGCAGTAGTGTCTCTCTTTAAAAGAAGATAAGTGGTGAGAGTAAATAATAATTTTGCGGCATATTTAAAACTATTTTTGGCGATATTAATCTGGTCAGGCCTATATCACGTTGCCAGACCAGCGGTAGCAGTTGGTTCGCCGGTATTGGTGGCGTTCCTGCGCTATTTTGTTTCAGCGATAATTTTATTGATAATGCTGCGCTATAAAACCGGCTTGTGGTGGCATAAACTTGATGCCATGCAATGGTGGCTGGTGTTTTTGCTGGGTGCATTGGGGATTTGTGCCTATAATCTATTATTCTTTAGTGCCGAAGCATTAATTTCCGGTAATCTGGTGGCGATTTTATATGCGTTTACCCCATGTATGGCAACGGTGCTATCATCGTTGGTATTTAAGACCCGTTTGAATTTGGGTAGCAAAATTGGTGTGGTCGTAGCGCTTTTGGGCTCAATCGGAGTAGTTAATTATGCAACTCCGGAGTGTCAGCATTATTGGTGCAGTAATACACTGGTGCACCTTGGTCGTGGTGAAATATATGGAATTGGGGCTACGGTGGTCTTTGCCTGTTATTCGGTACTCAGTCGTTTGGCGGGGCAGCGTAAAGTCAGCGGAATCGTCATGAATGCCTATGCCGCAACCATTGGCGGGATATTGTTAGGAATTATTGCCGCATTTAGCTCTAATTTTGCGGTGGTTACGCAGTTCGGCTGGGGCTTTTGGTTGGCGTTTTTCTATATAACAATTTTATCGACAATTGTTGCCTATTTATGGTACACTGAGGCGATTCTTAAATTGGGCGTATTTAAAACGGTAATCTTTCAAAATACTATTCCATTACAGACGGTTTTGTTGGGGTGGCTGTTTTTAAATGAAACAGTCAGTATTCAGACGCTGCTGTGTGGTATGGTGGTGATTGCCGGAGTATATATAACCAATATTGCGCTCAATTTTGGTAAAAAAAGTTAATGTTTCGAATGCTAAATAATGATTATTAATAATATTCGCTTGCTGCTTAAGCACGACTTGACTCTGGCTGAACGCAAGGCCATTATGCTGGCATCATTAAGCAGTATCGTTGAATTTTATGATTTCATTATATTGGGATTTATGTCGGTTTATTTTCTTGATGGTATTTCACATCAAACATATATCAGCAATAAGATTATTCTACTATTTTTTATCGCGATTTTTAGTGGTTATCTAATTAAGCCGTTGGGGATGAAACTTTATACTAGAATTGCGCCGGTTCAAGAAGTTATTCTGGTTGATGGAGGAATTGCGGCTTTAATTATTGTGGCAACCTGTCTGATTGCGCTGGTGCCGACGACCAATTTAACCGTCGCGTTAATTGTGTTATTCTTCTCCCGCATGCTGCAAGGCATCGCCAGCGGCGCGGAGATGCAGGCTAATATTGATCATCTGTATATCAAATTGTCGCCACATAATAGTAGTTATGCGATTCTCGGTAGTGTTTCGGGGAATGAAGTCGGGATATTATTGGGCATAGTCATTAACCGCTTAATAAATTTGCTGTTAACCCCGACGCAAATGATAGCTTATGGTTGGCGCTTGGCGTTTTTGATTAGTGCTTTTTTAAGTTTGGCAATATTTTTGTTACGAAGTAAATATAGTCAACGAATCGATGAGACCCACTGTTATCGGAAGATTATTCCATTATACAAATTAGTTCAGTATTATTTTTGGCAAGTAGTAATTGCAACGATTTTTTCTGGCGTTCGTGGCAGTGCCACTTTCATTTATCTGATTATAGTTCCATTCTTACTCTATTTTAGTTTGCATTATAGCCCATTACAAATTAGTGAGATACTCTTTACCGCTACCATGATTAGTGCGGTAAGCTCGTTTATTTTAAATAATCAGATACTTATAAATCATCGGATTGATTACTGGATAGTTCCTTTGTTGATGGCGGTCTGTAGTATTTTACTAATCCCGGCGATTACTTATTTAGGGTATTCATTTGTATTAGATAATGGTTCGATTCTAACTAGTGTTTCGCTCTTAGGTGTGCTGACGGGGTGGTTGCGGTTACTTGCTCCGCGGCTGGTTACGGGATTATTTCCGGCTAAAAAACGGCTTGCCGGCTTTAATTTTAGTACTAATAGTGGATTTATCTTAAGTTCAACACTGGTAGTTATCTTAAATACTGGTGTGGCTGGAATTATTCATCATTTTTTTCCGGAGATTGAATTTGAGACATTATTCTTTTTATCGCTAATTTCATTTACGATATTATTTGCAATAATTACGCTGATTTGCATTTTGAACCTGACTAAGCTAATTAATTTCAAAGAATTGAATCGGTTACGGCGAAATTTATATCAATTTAAAAAAGTTATTAGCGAGAATAGTTAGCTCTATTAATTTGCAGCTAATAATTTTTCACAGCCGGCAATCAGCAATTGCGTGCCAAACTCGAAAGACTCGTAATGGTTATAGCCGCCATCGAGCATAAAAAAGCGGTAGTTAAGTGGAAACTGTGGGTCAATTAGTGGATAATTGGCCTGATTTAATGATGAGAGCTCAAATTGAACATGACCCAGTACGTAGATTCTCATTGCCCGCCCAATATGACTGGCTTGGGATAGGCTAAAACCATGTTGCAGCATGGTTTTTAGGAAGTTCTCAAAGGTTTGTCGCGCTTCGGGAGAATTAGCACTATAAGCGGCGAATAATTCAAACAGCGCCGGATTTTTTACAAAAAATTGGCGCATATTCTGTAGTATCTGGTAAATATATTCCTGCCAGCTTGGGCAATCCGGGTTTAAATCGCCAACCAAGTGATAAGCCTTGAATGAGTAGGCTTGTATCAGTTCAATTAGATGTGATTTATTGTGGATGTGTTGATATAGCGACGGGGCTTGAATTTGTAATTTCTCCGCGAGATTGCGCATTGAAAGTTTATCTAAACCTTTGGTAGTGATGATTTGCAGTGCAGCTTGGCAAATTTGATCTTGGGTAATTGATTTTGTGACCATTGTTTTTAAGTTTTAAAGTTATGTTATAAAGCGTGTGGCGGCTATTAATTTAAAAAGGCAGAAGAATAAGACTTCTGCCGCTAAGATTTCTAATTATTTGGGTGTATTCTTATGTTTAACCATCAGCTGATATAGTTCATCTTTAAGAATTACCCGCTCTTTTTTAATTTTTTCCAGTTCTAAGTCGCTAATCACCTCTTGCTCATGATCAACCTTATGAACAATAGTATCCAATTCTTCATAGCGCTTGAGAGTATGCTGGAAATGATGATCACTGATCTTTAATTCGTGAAAGGCTTCTTTTAATTCAGGAAAACTGTCGGTAAGATTTTGATTCGGTACACGCATATTATCGTCCTTAAAAATTTAATTATCACCGCCAAAATTATAGCATATTCATTCTGCTTGTTTGCGATAGTTTATTGTAAAAATACTTAATGGTGGCGCGAATTGGTTTTTAAGCAGAGCATTTAACTAGTGATTTACCAGCAGTTTTTATCAAATTTATAAAAATTATCAAAAATATTTTGCACAAAGCTCCGGAATGTGTTATAGTTATCTCCGGTAAAATTCTTTGTAGTCATAATTCTGGTGTTAAGTCTTGTCATAGCCTTCCCATGGTATTTGTCTAGCCAAAGTTTTCCATTTTTTTATTTTATTTTTAAAGGCATTCATTATGCAAAAATCATTATTTGTGGCTGGTTTGGCTTGGTCTATTACTAGTGAAGAATTACAAGAAATTTTCGCTCAATACGGTACTGTTGAGTCTGCTAAAGTTATTACTGACAAATTTACCGGTCGTAGCAAAGGCTTCGGCTTTGTAGATATGGCAACTGCTGAAGAAGCTCAAAATTGCATCAAAAATTTGAACGAAACAACTCAAAAAAGTCGTCAAATTATCGTTAAAGTGAAAGAGCCTCGTCCTGCTGGCGAAAGATCTTTCCGTTAATATACGGTATTCTTAGTTATAAGAAAAAAACCTCCCATACGGGAGGTTTTTTATTGTTCATTGATAATTAACTGACGATGGCGGGTAATAACTTTGTATGGAAAATTTCGCCGTATCAGTTGTGACAGTTTTTCGGTGAGATAAACTGAACGGTGCTTGCCGCCAGTACAACCAATCGAAATAGTTAAATAGTTGCGGTTATCCTGACTAAATGAATCAAACCAGCGACTAACCATCTGATAAATATCAGTCAGCATATTTTCCACCGTTGGTTCTTTTTCCAGAAAATTAATTATCGGTTGCTCGGTACCATTAAAATTACGAATAGTTTTATCATAATGTGGATTAGGCAAACAGCGCACATCAAAGACAAAGTCGGCATCAATCGGTAACCCATATTTAAAGCCAAATGATTGGACAATGATGTTTAATTGGCTAAAATCCACCTGCACAAAATCTTTGATAATCCGCCGTAGATTATTTGCCGATAATCCGGTAGTGTCAACCCGGTGCGCAACCAAACTAATATCAGCGAGTAAATCGCGTTCGATATCAATACATTCTTCGATTGTCCGTGATCCGGCTGATAGTGGATGCTTACGACGAGTTTCCGA
>JBPOJK010000120.1:0-3672 GCA_052033675.1 Pseudomonadota bacterium | reverse complement strand
AGCACCTATCGTTGTGGTTCCTGCCGCAATTGCTGATGCCAATCCTTGGCTACCGGCTGCATTACTTATGCTTGCAACACTCGTATTGCTAGATTGCCAAGTTACCTGAGCGGTTAAATCTTTGCGGCTATTATCTGAGTAAACACCTGTTGCAGTAAATTGCTCGTTTATTCCTACGGGTGTACTTGGATTATTTGGACTTATCTGAATTGACTGTAACGTGGCTGCAGTTACCGTTAAATTTGTCGTACCACCAACACTACCTAGATTAGCACCTATCGTTGTGGTTCCTGCCGCAATTGCTGATGCCAATCCTTGGCTACCGGCTGCATTACTTATGCTTGCAACACTCGTATTACTAGATTGCCAAGTTACTTGACTGGTTAGATTTATATGACTACTGTCCGAGTAAACACCTGTTGCAGTAAATTGCTCGTTTATTCCTACGGGTGTACTTGGATTATTTGGACTTATCTGAATTGACTGTAACGTAGCTGAAGTAACGGTTAAATTAGCACGCCCAGTAATACCGTTAAGACTCGCGACAATAGTCGTTTCTCCCGCCGTAACTGCAGCAATAAGACCAGAAATCCCCGACTCATCTACTGCCGCAATATTGCTACTTTCAGATTGCCACACCACTTGATTGGTTATATTCTGACTACTGTTATCCGAATATATTCCAATTGCAGTAAATTGTTCGGTTACACCAATTGGTATTGAATAGTTATTGGCAGATATTTGAATCTTCACCAAGGTCGGAGTTGTCGGTGTGGCACTTGAGGTATTGCCATTGTTACACGACATTAAGAATAATGAGTAAACTAACATTAAAATAAACAACATAAGTTCTGTTAATGGTTTAGTTATTTTGTTTTCCATGTTTAAGCCTTTCAAATTCCAGAAACAATTATTTACCACCTTGTCATAGTTAAATGTCGATACCATGGCTCTAACTACCACAGCTCAATACTAAAAATTAAGAATCTATCTGGGCCATATAAACACTACCATCAGATAAAGCAACATAAATGTTCCCATACCTAATGGCAACAGCATTAACATCATACGAATCAATTGCCCCTAACCCAGTTGACGTCCAATCCGAGCCATTCCATACCCATAAATCATTTCCTTGCGATATACAATCACCATTAATAAAGTCAGAAAAAAAGGAACATGCTCCGGACCCTGCAAATAATTGGTTACTAGTATTATCCCAACCTAAAGACAATATATTTGGGAAATTATATGTATTATGTATCGGAGGACTACTCAAAGTAGTAATTAGGTTCCCATTGTTATACTCAGTGATCATAGAATTACCATTAGCCATAGTGGCAATATAAGCATTGTTATTTTCATCAATGATTGCTGCCGTTGCTGGGTTGGTATTAATTGTCTGCCATACCCAGCCACTGCCAGCTGCGGTATAATAAACTTCGGAAGAACCGGCATAAAGGTTATTATTGTTATCAATGTTAACAGTGTTAATAGTCGCAGAAGGTAGCGCATTATTAACTTTTGCACCACCATTTGTGAATAAATCACCATAATCATTTCCAATTAGCATATAACTCCCATTGGAACTAACCCCGATCGTAGTCGGGTGATCAGCGAGATTTGTCACATGCGAGACATAATTCATATCCGAGGCTGCAAAAGAGTAAATATCACCGCCTAACTGCGCATCTCTAGTAAAATAAACATTAGCATTAGCATCTATTGCCACACCTGAGATAATATCGTTTTGATCTATAGCGCACCAAATGTCTGTATAATTATTACCAATTATTCTTCCGACGCACCCTCTAGAATCACCTACATACAAAATATTAGGAGTAAAAACTGCAAGAACATTTATTGAAGCGTTATCTTTGTAGAGTAATTTCCAAGACAGTGGGTATATTATGGCTCTTAGAGAACCTGAAGTCGCAAATTTAGATACTGTAGCTGAATCGCCTCCACTGTTACAAGACACCGAAAAAAATGCGCTGGCAAATATGAAAACAGCAGAAAATAATTTTACTCGTAAAATATTTTTTATTTCATTCATTCTCATTTCCTTTTAATAACAATGAATAATTCATGATCTTACTATTTTATTTCATTGACTCTCCAATACATAAATGAATAGTTATTATTCAAATAAATTAGTTAAAAATATCAACAAAT
This sequence comes from Pseudomonadota bacterium, assembly GCA_052033675.1. GTDB lineage: Bacteria > Pseudomonadota > Gammaproteobacteria > Burkholderiales > UBA11063 > Aquella. Next base: position 1,497 of record JBPOJK010000120.1, on the reverse strand, counting down.
ATTTAGATTACAAAAGATAATATCCACAGGCGATATGCTATAATCCATTGTTGTTGTAATTGCAATAACATTAGCAATATGAGGGACTACTTGATGTATGATGATATTTTATTATTTGTAAAACTAGTGAACTGTGGAGGATATATTCGTACGGCAAATAACACCGGAATTCCGCAACCAACGATTTCGCGACGAATAAAAAATTTGGAAATTAAATTAAAATTAACTTTAATCAAACGTAATTCACATAATTTCGAACTAACCAAACATGGTTATGATTTATATGAGTTATTTAAAAACCATGATCAAAATAATCGACTGTTGCTTGATCAATTATATGACAACCAGTATAACATATCAGGAACACTGAATGTTTCGCTACCGCCTGGATTTTCGAGTTACATTATTGACCCATACTTGGGAGACTTCGCACGCAGCTATCCACAACTACAGCTTAACTTATATTATGATTTTCGCGAAATCAACATGTTCAGGGAAAATTTGGATATAGCTATCACCTCATACACCCCACCGCAGCAACTTCAAAAAATTCGGCGGATTTTTACTACAAAATGGATTCTCTGTTGCAGCAAAAAATATATCGAAACCTACGGTCACATGCAAGCGATTGAAGACAGAGTTAAGCACGTTATTTTGGGTCCAATTTTTCATGATAATTCTCGCCCCGCTGAAATTCAGCTATTTCGAGAGGGACATGATGAAACAATTACCCTGCCCATTACTGAGAAAGTTCGTGTTACCAGCTTGGTACATGCTCGCAATATGATAATGCATAATAATGTTATAGCTGGTGCTCATGAAAAATCCATTCAAAAAGAACTTGAAAGTGGTGAAATTATAAGAATATTGCCTGAATACTATTTGGGATTTATGGAATTTTTCTGGATGAGTAATCTTGACTCTAGCGATGTACGTCATAAAGCCTTTTATACTTTTGTAATGGAATGTATTGCCAAAATTCAAGAGTAATAATAAAATAACATAAAAATAGGCAATTTTAAATGTACAAAAGCCGCAACTATAAAGTTGCGGCTTTCAAATCATTGTGAAATAAATTATTTCAATTTGATTTCAACATCTACTCCGGCTGGCAAGTCTAACTTCATCAAGGCATCAATAGTCTTGTCTGAAGGTTCAACAATTTCCATAACCCGTAAATGAGTACGTACTTCGATTTGATCACGTGAAGTTTTATTCACATGTGGCGAACGCAATAAATCAAAACGTTCTTTTGTAGTTGGCAAAGGAATTGGACCCTTAACCATCGCGCCAGTACGTTTAGCAGTTTCTACGATTTCTTCAGCTGAACGATCAATAAGAATATGATCATAAGCTTTTAAACGAATACGGATATTTTGTCTTTGAGCTGTCATTTTAAATATCCTTTCGTATTAAGCAATAATCTTAGAAACAACACCCGCACCTACGGTACGACCACCTTCACGAATCGCAAAGCGTAAGCCTTCTTCCATCGCA
>JBPOJK010000187.1:0-7437 GCA_052033675.1 Pseudomonadota bacterium | reverse complement strand
TATCAAAAACCAAGCCTTTTTCCTCGTGCAACACATCACCAGTTGCCTGATTGAAATTATTTTCAATCATCTTCTTGAATTTATTTTCCTGATAGATGTAGTAAATCACAATAACCAAAACAACTATCGCTACAATAGCAATTATTCCTATTTGCACCTCATTCATCACGCACGCTCTCTTCCACAATAGATTTAATTAGACGAAACAGTTTGGTATAATTTCGATTAAGATTATTTTCCCGCTCCTTGCGTACGCTGCGGATTAATCCACGTAATTCACCGATATCCGGGATATTATATTTGTCAATAAAGCGGTTTAATGCGCCATCTTCAAGCAGCAATTCATCGCGCCACTTCTCGCTAAGATGTAAAATCATAGTTGCCGCCCGATCATCGCCATTTAAATATTCCAAATCGCGCCGAATTTGCTGTTCATCAACACTGCGCATTAACTTACCGATATATTGATATTGACGACGAATCGCGCCATTAGAAGTAATTTTTTGCGCCATCTTAATTGCTTCCAATAAATTATCTGGAAGATTTAATTTAGCCAATTTTTCTTTGGAGGTTTTTACCAACTCAATCCCGAGTTTTTGCAACTCTTCAACGTGTTCTTTGCGTTTAGTTCTACTAAGCGGTTCATCAGACTCTGCTTCGTGCTCTAAAAATTCATTCATATTATTCAATCAATTCCTTAGATTCTGCATATTTACAACAATTTTTATCTTCTATTCTCTTGATTTATATTTTTTCACTAAATCAGTTGCGCCCGTGACAAACAACAGTGAACCCAGAGCACGCCTTACTGCGTTCAAAAGAAAAACGGGTGCTGACGAGGGACATATATACTGACTAATTAAAAAACAACCTCAACATATGCATAATCTTACTATATTTAGCCTTTAAGCGGGAGATTCTTAGGTATAATAACCCTCTATATATTGTTTTTAGGATTTTGTCAATATGCGCAAATTTCGCATTTTAGGTTTATTGTTAACTACTTCACTATCTCTAGCTGCATGTGGACTATTTGGTCCCGCACCAGGTCCAACACCCGGTAAACTAACCGGCAATCTTGAGCGGGTAAATTCAGGTACTATCGTTAATGTTGTGTCATTGGTACCGATGGATATTCCCAATCCTAGTGAGTCAGTTATAACCAATTCTGCGGCTTTCAGGGTTACTAATGATGTCCGTGAATATCCAAATTCGTCGATCCTCATCCCGCAAAACGCCTTAATCACCGGAATTTACACCAACAATGGCAAAACCTGTAGCATTTCATGGCAAGCAATTTATGCTGACTACCCGGCTTTAGAAAAGGGGCAAGGCTCGCTGGCTATTGCACCATTGGTACAAAATACCAGCTGTGACCCCAAAGCAGGCATTCGCGCCGGACAGTTAATGAATATTACTTTTAAGTAATTCCTGATAACTTTAAATCCAAAGCAAAAAACCTACAGCTAAACTAGCCGCAGGTTTTTTGATCACCAACTTTATTAAGCCATATCTTCCTGCTCAAAGACCGTTTGTGCACGCCCCACTAGCAATGGATCAACCTGACCAATCCGTTCAATATCTTTATTGGCATATGGTACTTTATGCAAAATATAACGCAAAGCATTTAAGCGCGCACGTTTTTTACAGTCAGATTTAACTACTGTCCATGGCGCATCCGCGGTATCCGTCGCAAAAAACGTTGCCTCTTTGGCTTTGGTATAACTTTCCCACTTATCCAAAGAAGCCAAATCAACCGGTGAAAGTTTCCACTGTTTCAATGGATGAACCTGACGTTCTTTAAAGCGTCGATGCTGTTCTTTTTGACTAACTGAAAACCAAAATTTAATCAAATAAATACCACTTCTGGTTAACATCCTCTCAAATTCAGGAGTTTGACGCATAAATTCGCTATATTCATCCTCGCTGCAAAAGCCCATCACATGTTCAACCCCAGAGCGGTTATACCACGAACGATCAAACAACACAATCTCACCTTTGGTCGGCAAATGCTGAACATAGCGCTGGAAATACCATTGACCACGCTCGGTTTCGGTTGGTTTTTCCAAAGCCACTACCCGCGCACCCCGTGGATTCATATTTTCCATAAAGCGCTTAATGGTACCACCTTTACCAGCAGCATCGCGTCCTTCAAAAAGGATCACCAACCGTTGTCCGGTTTCCTTGACCCATGCCTGTAATTTTAGCAACTCAACTTGTAAACGGTATTTTTGCTTTTCATAATTCTTACGTGACATTAAATTTTGATACGGGTAAGCCCCCTTGCGCCAATCTTTTGACAACAAATCATCTGGATTGATTTTTAGAGTTCGCACCGAACCGGTTTTTAGCAATGCCGTCCGTAATGCTTCGGCTTCATCTGGGGACAACCCACTTAATAATGATTCCAACGAAGAGACTAATTTGGTATTATCTGGATTATTTTTTGCCGACTCAACCACTTCATTAATAGTTTCAAGATTCCGTTCATTTACAGCCAACTTAGAGCGCTCAACCTGAAATGCTTCAATACCGACTTGCGTAGCATCAGCAAGCACATCACCGTCACTAGTTTTACGGGTTTTATTTATTACTGAAGATTTATTTCTAACTGCGGTAGCTTTGGGTGTTTTTTTATCCATACAAAAATCCTTCCGTAAATATTATTGACTGATGCTACACCGATATTCAAATACGTTGATCATATTTCAAGCATAGACCCGATGGATACACAAAAAGACAATGAACGTTATCAAAACTAGTTGCCATTTCCACAGTAGAAAACAAGTGTAACTTCAATGATTGGTTAAGGTAATTTAACTAACGAAGGTTAAACCTAATGGAATTTTTAGAGTAACTTAACATTCGCTATTAATTACAGATTTATTTTATCATATTTTTAGAACTAACTAATCAGGAAGATGGTGGATATTCGCAAAATAATATTTAATTCCAACAATGAGTCGATGGTTGCTGATGAATTAAATTAAATTTTTGATCTTGATTATAATATTGCATATGCCATTTGAAATATTTTTGATCCCAAAAGCGGATATCACCGCTATGAATTTTCCACTGTGACTGTGGGGTTGATTGTTGAATATAGTTGGTGATTCCCGATTCATCAGTCACCACATTCCAATTACGATTGTTTAGAACCATTGTATAATCAACGGTACGGATTAGCGGATGAGGATATAAATAATAATTGACTCCAGCAAATTCACCTTTGACTACAAATTTTACAGCGACTTGAGCCTGATTTTTGCTAACCTGAGATTTTGTAATGCTATAACTTTCGATAAACATTCCACAATCCGGCACACCAGCGTCAGGATAGTCCAAATACATGGCATAACTTTCCCACGGCCCATTATTGGCAATTAGTGTAATAGCCTTACCAAGAATAACACCCGCATTTGAAAACTTTATTTGCAGAGCTGTATTTGGCGTAATTGCCGACACTGCATCACTAACAACGACGGTAAAAACAAACATGCTAACCAATAATAACGAATGTTTTTTCATTGCCAAACCTTTATGCTAAATTTTCAACATCCGCAATAAGCTGGGGTGTTAACTCGTAGTGCTCGCTCATTTGTGAATTACTGTACACATAACCCTGCGAGCGTTTGGACATTTCCAAATCACATAATAATAACCAAGCATCATGTTCACTATGACAGGGAACTACTTCACTACCAACCGTCTTATTAGGGAGATGCCCATATATCTTTCTTACACACCAACAACCAAATAAATCCTGCTCAATCAAGAGCCAGTAAAATTTAGCTTTGCGGGTATGCTCCATAAAAATCATATTATCCTCATTCGGTACAAAAGATAATTATAGCATACTCACCCACTTAGCCCAAAACAACACCGGCAATCAATTTAACAATGGTGATAACCAATAGACCGTTCCACCCCAGTTACCTTGGATATTAGCACCGGTACGATATATTTTATACGTTGAGATTGTTGGATTAAATGAAACCGCTTTACTCCAAATCGCAATCGTCGCCGAGGCTCCAATATCACCACCGGCATTAGCACCAAAATATTGTTCAATCCCAAAATGGCTATGAAATACGATCAATGTATATTCGGTAATATAACCAAGCCCTAAACCAGTACCGACTCGTGCCGTATCAACATAGATCGCTTTATGCTCAATTTTGTCAAACACCATTCCATCACCCCAACCACCAGCATATAGCAGCAAATTAAAAGTAGTTGTTTCAAATACTCCATAGCCGGCAGCTGACTCCAATTGTGGTTTTAAATCGGGATATTTTTCGACAAACTCCGTAAGAATCCGATAAGCAGTGTTAAAACTCTGCTGACGATTTCGTTCCAAGCCATTTATCACTGCATGGTTAACACTGGCAAATTGAGGATTTAACCGATATTGGTTATCTATCACTTGAAAGGATGTAAATTGATAACTATTAGTACTCCTGCCAGCACTACTGGCATAATTTATTGTTTCAGGAAAGCAATAAGCCGATGGATAAGTTAACAACTGGCTATGAGAACACTGTGGAGTCACCAATAAATCACTTTCCGTGATAAAATACAACGGCGGAACAACTTTATCTTCATTTCGTAAGGTTGTACACACCCCATCTGGATCAACCACAGAAAAACACTGAGGTAGATCACCCGCCCAGACCGGGGTCACAATCAAAAAGATGAACAACTTTAACAAGTTGACGAAATTGATTTTTTTTATATAATTTCCGAATTTAGTCACTAGCATCACCACACACTGTATAAAGGTTAACGATTTACTATGTTACCATACTATGCTAACTATAGGCAGAACAAATGATTAACTTACTGCTATTTTATTGTCTTACTAATTTTTTTACCTTAAACCATGACAATATTCAATTATAAGGTAAGATTTTCGGCTATAATTAGAAACATTTATTAATTATTAATGGGTTAGTCTCTATGCAAAAATATTCTTCATCACAAAACTCCATCGCAATGTTTGTAATCGTGGTTTGCTCGCTCTTTATTAGCGCCTGTGCGACCACAGTTGAAACTCAACAAAAAAGTTATGCTTGGGATACCTATCAGTATCACCTCAGTGAATCACAAATTGAATCAATCAACCAAAATCTATCTGGAGCGCCACTAAAAAATACTTCAAATACACCCACCGCAGTATTAATTAGCAAGAGTAATTATTGGAAATTTTTATCAAAAATTGGCGGGAGCTCATTCTTTAGCGACTACCAATATAGTTTTAGTAAATGTGAACGAGAAAGTTCCGGTGCATTAATGATGGCTGTTGCTGGTCAAAATCAAGAATGTAAAGCTAGTTATTTCGCAGAAAATATACCGCTAACTATAACCGCTGTACAACTGCAAAATCAAACAATTTCGCTATCTCTAACCTCTACCGAATCAGCAATTTCAAGCGTGCAAAAAATAGATTATGACACCAACAAAGATTTTGTATTTATTTATCAAAAATTACCTCAGGATAACCGTCTATTGATAATTACACCAAATCAATTGGAAATTCCATGGAGTTATTACGATAAAACGCCACAATCCACCGCGCACCAATAAGCTATTTCTAAAAATTTATACCCGCAAAAATATTAGCTATCAATTTTTATAAAGGTTTATTGTGAAAAAAATCACTTTCTGTCTAGCCACGATTATGCCATTATGCTCACTATGCGTTTATGCAGCTTCGCCAACCGCAACAGCTAACCAGAATAATTCATATACTGCGCAATTACAACAATTAGAACAACACCATCATGGGCATTTGGGAATTGCCGCCATTAATACCGCTACTAACCGCAAAATTTTATTCAATGAAGATCGGCGGTTTCCATTCTGTAGTACCGGTAAAGTCATGGTTGTTGCCGATATTTTAAAGAAATCCGAATCCCAACCACAATTGCTTCAGCAAAAAATTCATTATACAACCCAAGACATAAAAAGCAGTGGTTATGCTCCGATTACCGCCAAATACGTGACTAATGGTATGACCGTCGCCGAACTAGCACAGGCGGCGATTGATTACAGCGATAATGGCGCGATGAATCAGTTATTAAAATTAGCCGACGGTCCGCAAAATATAACCCGCTTTGCCCGCACGCTTAATGATGATAAATTTAATCTAGTCCGCAGTGAACCGCAATTAAATAGCGCCATCCCCGGCGATATTCGTGATACTACTACGCCAACGGCAATGGCCGCTAGTTTGCAAAAGTTAGTCTTAGAATCGTCACTAATGCTACCGCAACAACAACTCTTGCAACAATGGCTCAAGGGTAATACCACCGGTGATAAAAGAATTCGTGCTGGAGTACCGCAGGGTTGGATTGTCGGCGACAAAACCGGAACCGGCGATTACGGAACCACCAATGATATTGCCGTAATTTGGCCACCGCATGCCAAACCAATTGTGATAGTGATTTACTTTACTCAGGATAAAAAAGATGCCAAACCGCAGGACGAAGTAATTGCCAAAGCAAGTAAAATCGTCATTAATGAAATTACCCGTTAGCGAGCAAAAACCAGTCTATTAAGTTAGCTAGTTACGGGCTTTTACGATAAGTTGCTGTAATTGGTTGGTAAAATTTTGCAATTGCAGCGAAGAAAACGGCGGGGGTCCGCCGTTAATTTTTTGCTCATCACGAAGCTGCGCCATTAAATTACGAATCGCCACGACTTCCTTGATATTGCCAGTAGTAAATAATTTACCATAACTACTTAATGCCCACGCACCTTTGGCTACCACCAAATCTGCCAACGGTAAATCGTTAGTAATGACCAAATCATTCTCAAGCACCTGTTCAACTATATATTTATCAGCTTCATCCAGCCCCGCTGTTACTACTACCAACCTAATCAATGGTGAAAGCGGTAATTGCAAAAAACTATTGGCAACTACTATCGTTTCAATTTGTTCCCGCTTTGCAGTCCGAAAAATAACCTGCTTAATCGGTTTAGGACAGGCATCGCCATCAACTAAAATCCGCATTTAATCCAGCAACTTTAATAGCTGTTTTTCAACCTGCAACGTAACTTTGTGGGCCGCATCTTTCATCATTTCACTCATTACTTCTTCCGGACGATAGCGTTCACCCTCTATACCAAAGAAAATAATATTATCGATCTTAATCCCAAGAACTTCCGCTAGTGCCAATGATGGTGAAACACCCAAATTATGCGAAGAAAGCATGCCGGAAAAGCCAATGATTTCTTTGGCTTGCAAGACATAAATATTGCCGGTTTCCAGCAAATTGGTTTTTACCATATCAACTAAAATGATATGTTCATAATCCTGCTGCAGCCATATCAACAAATCCAAGCCGGGGCGATTTTCGGATTCAATACGCAGCCTCTCACTTGCCAGATGCTCTTTTAGACTCTCCAAATGAGAAAGCTGGTCGGCAACTAGCC
>JBPOJK010000092.1:0-13176 GCA_052033675.1 Pseudomonadota bacterium | reverse complement strand
ATAAACATAATTGCATAATCAAAAACTGCCTTATCAATATTACTGCTTACCGCAGTCAGGTAATCTTTCTGACTGAGATTTTTAATCGTCAATTTAACCGCATCCAGTAATGCTTTATGATTATCTTCCTGATTAACGATGCTTTCATAATAGCTTTTCATGATATTTTTGCTATCAACCACTACGGCACGATTATGTGGCAACTGAATAATCACATCCGGAATCAGGCGTTTATCATTAACCGTCAACTGCTCTTGCGAAGTATAGCTAACATACTGCTGCAATCCAACACTTTCAAGCAAATTACCCAAAATCAACTCGCCAAAATCGCCTTTTTTCTTGCTATCTTTGGTAAGCGCCAACGCCAGATTTTTGGCCTGTTGGTTCAAATCTTCAGAATTGCGATTAATTACCTTAGTTTCGACCGCCAGTTCATGAATTTTGGTCTGTAAATCTTTTAAATATTCCTGTAACGGCAACACAACGTTTTCCTTACCGATTTCACGCAAGGAACTATCGGCTTTTTCCTTTAATTCGCTGATTGCCTGCGCTTTAAGATTGGAAAATTCACTATTCATCTGGGTTTTTAATTCAGTCAATAAATTAGCCAACTGCAAATAAGCCGATTTTAGATTTTCATTTTCGACTGTGAGCCTCGATATATCACTGGATAAGCGGACATTTTCTTCCTGAATATTGCGACTGCCTTCTTCCAGCGATAACCGGGATTTCTCGGCAATTTCGAGTTCCCGGGTCAAGCGCTCCTGATCTTTACGGACATAATCGTATTCGGTGGTTGACCGCGATAAATCGGCATTTAACTGCAATAATTGACGATTTAGCTCATCAACTTGTGTACGCGCCTGATTAGTACCTTTCAAACGACTAAATACCAAAAATAATGAAATGATTACAATCAGTCCGACACCACCGCAGGAACTGATGATTATGATTGAATTAGTATCCATGATTGCTCCAAACTCCGATTTTAATAAATTATAACATTCCCTATCGATAGCCATTAGAATTATATATTTGATATCTCAATAATTGAATTACCTATGTAGTTTAAAATTTTTATACAACCTTGAATACGTCAAAAGATTATTTACCTGATTAGCTTTTTCATCTTTATTAGATGATATCAAAGAGCAAAATAGTAACTCTGCAAGATATTTAGGTGCTAAAATTCTATTAATTTTATAACCAAATGTTTCATCTACCCATGAACTTGGAGATAATATAAAAGACTGATATACTATATCTTCATTAATATTTTCAAACTCATCAGGTTCAATTTCTACAAAATCTTCATCTTCTATCGTGTATTCTTTGCACATTATGATATAAGGGAAATCAAATAAGGGATTGTCACGCAAAAACTTTAAAATAATTAATGCTAGTTCTCTCGATATATTCATATTTTTACTTACGCCTGTAACAGCCATTGCCTAGAAAACTCAAATACTCTTTATCTCTCAAAAATTGAAGTTGCTGACGAATTTTTGCTTGAATATTCTGATTATCGGGATGTAATTTTTTAAAGTAACTTTCAAAGGCATATAATTCCCGCAAGTAAAACTCTTTCTGCCCCAGTTGCTCAATTACCGCCATAACATCTAACACCCAACCTTTTTGATTATTCGGGTGTTGTTTAAGAAATATTGTTTTTTCCCAACGATGAAGTATTTTATTTTTATCTTCCAATTGTCCATTGTTGATATATTGGATCTTACCAGATTCGGGAAGCTGATTGATCAAAATATTACAACCAACCCATCCGGCACGCCGAGCATCTTCACGTAATGCCGCTCTTTTTTCGATTAATTGCGGAGTAAAAAAATATTTGGGTGTTACAAAGAGATTGTTTACTTGATAAGTTTTAGGATTATAACTTAAAAAGAAAAAGTTGGGATTATTGGCACTAGAAATTCGCTTAATCATGGTTTCATAAGCTCCATCGTTGACTTTAGCACCCAGATTATTTTGCTTGCTTTTTAGTTCAAATTCTTCTGCACATTTTGAACAAAAAAAATCAGCAACGGGACGATTATTTTCAAACCCATGTAATTCATTTCCGCAGCTAGGACAAAATAAATTTTCGGCAACAAATTTCTCGCTCGCCACGCGAATAATTTGTGAGTTACTTTTATATCGCTCTAAAATTTGATTATTTATATCTAGCTTCATTATTATAAGCCCATCTTATTGAATTAGAACTTTTACCATAAACTACGTAGGATATTTCATTGATTGATGTAGAATCTGAATTATCTGAAGTACTTTACCCTGTACCCGATATATAAGGATAAATGGAAAATCATGAAGCACAAACTCCCGAGTGTTATGCACTTTGCCGTAACGACCAATTTTAGGATTAACCTGCAATGTGGCTAAATGAGTTTCCAACGATTTCACTAGACGGTATCCAAGTCCGACTTGGTTAGACTCATAGTAATTGGTTATCTCAATGAGATTATTTAACGCACTTTTGGAGAAAGTATAGTCTAACTTTTCCATTTGTTAAAAAACTCCGCAACATCCTCTTTACTGGCAAATAATCCGTTATCAGCTTCAGCGACGCCTTTATTAATCTCCTCGATTTGCCAACGTTCAAGCTCAAGCTTTTCGTTAATCCAGCCCAATATCATATCCGATTTTCGACGGTTACTATTTTTAGCTAAATCTTCAATCTGTTTTTTAACTTCCTCCGGTAGGCGCAGTGACAAAGTAGTACTCATTTTCAGTTGCTCCGATTAATTGGTTTATATTGTGTACATTGTATGCATTTTAATACAAATTGTCAAATTTTATTTTACCAACCGAAATTAAATCCTAAACTTAAATTTCCGGCTATCGCCAATAAAATCCAATAACAGCAAACTATCGGTACTAAGCTGCCCAATCACATTCACCCGTGAATCAGCGGGTAAATCTCGGCGGGTAATTTGCAACTCACCGCAATAACGCAAATATTCATTATTATCAACGGTAATACTCCCCCGTGGGCGGGCAACGCAATTCTCGGCTGGAATATTCGCGGTTCTATAGCTATTTTCCAAAAGAATCAGCCGACTTTCCTGCGAGCGCAGCATGTCCGCCGCACTATCCGGACGATTGGTATGGAGTTGTTGTAATAATTCATGATAAACTGGACTTGGATTATAATCAACCACATCCAATTCAATAATCTCCGGACTTAAGCGACCCAAATGCTCAACAACTTCATCCGAAGCCAAGGCATCACCGATTGACACATGCTCAACTCCCACCGCCCATAAATATTGCATCGCGACTGATGGAGCAACATCACGCAAACACTCCAGTGTCGGCAGCCCCTCATAGAGTGGTCCACGACGATTACTCGGCAGTGAAATAAACGCCGTTAGCGGAATGTTAAATTTGGCAAATAATTGATTTTTATGCTGCAATGACACCAACGAAATTCCGGTATTTTTACGTGGATAATAATTGTGACAAGCACTCAAATTCGCCGGATTAGCACCAGCAGCAATGATTTCATCCAAAAATAGCTGACTAATCGTACTGGCATTTAGTTCGATTTTCAGACCCACCGCATTATTACTGTAGTTGGCAATTTGTTGCGCCTTAAAACCATAATCAAGGCGCAACGTTTCGATTCCCAGCGCCCGTAAAGCAGTTAAATCGTCGGCATTAATTCTCAAATATTGGTAGGCATTGGGTGAAATATCGGCAGTTACCGCCATCTTTAAAGATTGTGCCAACTGCAAAAATTGTTTAAATTCGGCAATAATCCGAGCATAATCAGCTTCCGGGATATGCAGCGAAGTAAATATCCGGCGAAATCCCGCTGCTGCTGCCATTTGAATATAGTGTTGATTTTGTTCCCAGCTATAATCCATACCCAAGAACACCGAAATCCCTTTTGCCATTTTAACCTCTTAAAACAATACAGCACACTTAGTGCACTGTATTGTTAGAATGTATTATTCAAAAATTGTATCATCAAAACCGATCAACCAAGTGGCGATGAAACCAAAGATATAGGAAATCACCAAGCCACATAAGTAGAGCAATGGTCCATTGGCAATCAATAGTGACAGTGGAATCCCTGAAATCCCGATTCCGGTTGCACCCAATTTAAAATATGCGACAAATGCACCACCAAAACCGCCGCCAATACACGCGCCGATAAATGGGCGGAATAACGGTAAAGTTACCCCGTAAATCAATGGTTCGCCAACTCCAAGAAATCCAACCACGATCCCAGATTTGATGATGTGCTTGAGTTTTTCATTTTTGGTTTTAGCCCACACCGCCAGCGTTGAACCAATTTGTCCGGCACCACCCATTGCCAGAATCGGCAATAAAATTGTTACCCCGGTAGTTTTAATCAACTCGGCATGAATCGGTGTTAGCCCTTGATGCAGGCCCGTCATAACCAGTGGTAAAAAGAATGCGCCCAAAATAAACCCGGTTACCGCACCACCATGTTCAACCCCGACTTTAGCTGCCGCCGTAATCGCATCACTGATATGACCACCGACTGGCTGCAAAATAAAAATTGCCAAAAATCCGGTGATTAGTAATACCACTACCGGAGTTAAGAATAAATCCAATGCTACCGGCATGATTTTGCGGATTCTTTTTTCCAATAGCGCGCCCAAAATAGCAACCAATAATACCGCAATAATCCCACCGCGCCCTGGAATAGCATGAGTGCCAAAAACGGTAATTTTACCCAAATCCGGCATGGTTAAGATGGCAGCCAGAATCCCCCCCAGTACTGGGGTACCTTCAAATTCTTTAGCCGCATTCCAACCAGTAAATAGGGATAATCCGTAGTAAATTGCATTACCGATTAACAGCAAAATTGCCCCAATCGTAGTTGCCGAAAACGGTATTCCGCCGAAAACTTCCGGTGAAATTGATTTATTTAAAATATTAGCGATTCCCAAAACCAAACCACAGCCGATAAAGGCTGGAATCATCGGAATGAAAATATTTGCCAATTTTTTCAGAAACAATTTAAATGGTGTCGAATTTTTCTGTTTCAATTTTTCTTTTAATGCTGCCGCATCCGGTACTCCGCTTGAGTCGCTATTGCTGGCAACTTCTGGAGCTGGTTCTGCTTGATAATCCTGCATTAAAATCATAAATTGTTCATAAACCTGATTGACTTTGCCCGGACCAATGATAATTTGCAATTGGTCAGGTGTATCAACCAAGCCTAGCACCCCCTCTATGGCTTTGATATTCGCCGGCGTAATTAATTCCTTATTAGCCAAGGTAATCCGTAAGCGAGTCATGCAAGTTGCTACCGCAGTTATTTTGCCAGCGGAAGTTTCGGCAAATATTTTTTGGGCAATTAATTGTGGGTTAAAACTCATTTTTCTCCCCTCTTGAGAAAATCTATTGTTAGATGGTTAATGTTCAGTCTTGATATGCAAATCCCGCAAAATCGGCTTCTAGTGTCCGATATATTTAGCATTTGGTAGTGCCTGATAAATTAAATTAATTACCGGCGCATATTTACCGGTTTGGAATTGGTCGCCGGCAAATTGTCCATTGGCATAACGCGAATGTTTTTTATTGGTCAGTAATACTATTGTTAAATGATATTGGGGATCAATCAGCGTAACTGTTCCAGTCCAGCCGGTATGTCCAAAAGCATCCGGTGACGCGTAATCACCAAACAAGGAATAGCGCTCGCCCTTATTTCCAGCCCGACGCCAGCCAAGTCCAAAAGTATCATCAATTGCTAGTGGAGTGGTAAAACGTTTCTCAACCGCACTATCCCACAAAATCACGCCATTATAGCTGCCGTTATTTTGGGCAACTTGGGTTAAAACCGCCATATCATGTAAATCAGAGAATAAACCCGCATGTCCGGAAACGCCACCCATAGAATAAAAGGCTTTTTCATCATGCACCTGACACTGCAACGGCGTAGTGCGGATATTCGGGAAATTAATTGTTTTACCACGGGTATTGCCATCAACTTCGGTGGCGGCACAATCATCAACCACAAAACCATTTGCCAACGGATTATAGGTGGTATGGCTAAGCCCCAGAGGATGATAAATATTACTTTCAACATAGACATCTTCACGGACTCCGGTTACTTTTTCAATCAATAATCCCAATAACATATAATCCGCATCGCTATAAATCGGCTTGCCGCCCGCCGCCCTAGCAAATGGTAATTTGGTCAGTAAGATAGACTCGGTTAATTGGCGATTTTGTGAATATAACCCATTTCCATATTGCGCAATCGCTTTTGGATTAAAAAATTGCGGATCCGGGATATAGCCAGCAACATGATTTAAGAAGTCTTTGACTGTCCGGGTATCACGACATTGGTGATTGGCATCACAGCCGCTATATTCTGGAATATAATAAGACAATGGTTTATTGACATCAATTTTACCCTGATAAACTAGGTGCATTATTGCGAAATTGGTAGCGTACATTTTACTATTGGAAGCCAAATCAAAAAGAGTATTACACTGCATTAGCTCCGGCGGTGCCAATGATTTACCAGTTTCACGGTCATATTTGAGTTTATAACCATATACATTTTGTTTGATGACTTTGCCGTCTTTGATGATTATCAAACCTGCACCCGGAAATCCGTGTTTAACTTCTGATTCGATTAATTTATCAACTAACGCCAACTTTTGCGGGTTCATTCCCATCGCTTGCGGTGTAGCACTTTGTAACACACCAGTGGTAGTTGAATCATCCAAAAACAGGTTACATGCAGTTTGTGCCGCTGCGATTCCACTGCCAGCTAATAGCCCGCTGGCTAATAAAGTTTTAATTATTATTTTTTTCATTTTTCCCCATTAATAAAAATCAGTTAATAAATTCCAAGAACTGGCGCATTGTCGGCATTGCCCGAATCGCGCCATAATTGGTACAAGTAAACGCACCCACCAAATTGGCAAAGGCAACAAAAGAATCCCAACTCGGTTCAACGTGCTGCGCAATTTTAAACAATAGTCCGCCGACAAAGGCATCACCAGCACCGGTAGTATCGACCGCTTGGATTACCCGCGACGGAATGGTACGGCTACCGCTTGAATTACAAATCATCGCACCTTTGGCACCCAGCGTAATAATCACGGTTTTGGCACCAACATATTGTAAATAAGTTGCGGCCTTTTCTAGATCATCTTCACCACTGATTAATTGCGCCTCACTTTCGCTAAGTTTAACCACATCGGCGTAAGAAATAAAGGTTTTACAATCGTGAATAAAATTAGCCAATAAATCCGAAGTCACCAGATTTTCTCGAAAATTAGGGTCAAAGCTGATAAAATTACCATTACTGTCGGCTAATTCTAACAACTGAAAATAACTGGTGCGCAATTTACCACCCAATAACGCCGTAGCGGAGCCAAAATGGATGATATCTTCGCTGGCAATCTGCTGTTGCAACTGAGCTTCCGGCAATTGATAATCGCCATCACTACCACGATAAAATTCAAAATCACGCTCGCCGCTACGATCTAAGGCAACAAAGGCTAATGTGGTTTTTCCTGCTTGAGTACACAGGGTTACATCAATCCCCAGTTCATTCAAACTGCCAAGTAAAAATGTTCCAAAACTATCGGCACCAACCTGCCCCAGAAATGCTGACTTACCACCTAATTTACTAATTGCCGCCGCAACATTTGCCGGTGCACCACCTGCCAATTTAGAAAATTGGCTACTGTGAACTATTCCCTGTCCGGTTTGACCAATAAAATCAACCAACAGCTCACCAATACAATAGATTTTTTTCATGATTTATACCAGTCTTGCTATCTAAAATCCAACCCATTATTATAACAGTGGTTATCATCGCAGTGACAAGATTAGAAATTAAATGAGAAGATATTTTTAGTAGATATTTTTAAGGCTGAGTTTAAATACTACGAAATTGGCGAAGATATGCCCATATGGATAAGGCGCTAATTAATGCCGCAACCAATATGATAATTTCAAGTTCGGCACCAAAAACCTGATGCTTGAGAAACCTGGTTAAATCCAGAGTTAAAATCGTGACGCTACCCCAAAAAGTATAAGCTAGTGTATGCCCCAAATAGCGGGCAGTCAGGCGGTTATGGCGATTAAAATCGGTAACCGGATATAATACAACCGGAATCAAGCGTATTAACATCCCGTAAATAAAGCTCCAATAAATCGATTCAAGTACAAAAACATGAAGGTTAACCCGAGAAAAATAAATGCTGGCACATCCCAAAACTACTGCGAAATATAAAACCACCAATATTTTCATTGCCGAGTAATAACGATTTAGAATTTTTGCCAGATTAGTTCCCAAAAAGGCTACTAGCGATAAAATTAACATCACGTGATTGATATAGTGCTGTCCCACCGACAAATAGACATGCATAAAATTGGGTAAGCGAAAAATTACCATCACCAGCAAGGTAACGTTTAAACACAAAGTTCCCGCGCGTAAAATAATTAAACCACCAGATTTTTTTAGCGTATAAAAAAAACATTTCTGCGCAAAAGCAACATAATGCTTTTTGACTTCACCATAGCGAATGCGAAATAATAGATTGACTAAAATAAAAGCAAAACCAATAAAATTTTGAAAGCGGATAATATTATCAACCATGACAATATTAATACCGTGAGAAATGATAAAACGATTAAAAAAGATGCTTACTAATGCACCTAACTCACCGGAAAATATAATAAAATAATACATGAACCTTTTATTATTATTTTGAAAATGGCTATTGGCAAAATTAATGGTAAATCCAAATTCAAAACCAAACGCAATACCTTGGATAAATCGCACCAGCGCAAACAAATATAGCGAGTAAATCCCAATTTGATGATATGACGGCATAATTGCCAGATATAGATAGCCCGCGCCAATAACTATTGGGGCTAAAATAATATTTCTGGCATAGGATTTAGTAAAATAATTAAACGCCAGCAACCCGACTAATTTGCCAAACTGCACCAGACATAATATTGCTGAAAATAGAAAATAATCTTCAAATAAATTAGTATTTTTAAATAAAATCAGGCTCAGGTAGATTGAGTATCCGACGTACAACGCCAGATCATACATATCCAGATAGGTACTACAAAAAATCAGCCACAAAGATTTTTTCTCGTAGCGAGTCAATGGAGCTGATTTTAAAAGTAGAAAATTATAGCTAAGCATTATTTCCTAGATAATTTAATTATCAAACGTTAACTGCCGTTCCAGCCATTGTTGTTCGGGAGCGTCCAATAACGGTAGGATTTCGCGACGAATTTCCTGATAATAACTGTTTAATTGCCCGATATCATCTTTAGATAATAAGCTAAAATCAATCAATGAGTTCCAGTATGGAACCAACGTCAATGATTCAAAATGATAAAATGAACCATAATCGGAATCCAGCGCCGCCAAAGAATTATCTTCCTGAACCAGACACAAATTTTCAATCCGAATACCATAATTACCATTCTCATAATATCCCGGCTCATTACTGACAACCATTCCCGGCACTAATGGAATATTACTATTGGCTTGCGAGATTTTTTGTGGTCCTTCATGAACGCATAAAAAACACCCGACACCATGCCCGGTACCGTGACGATAGTTTAGATAATTGTTCAGCAATGGTCCCCGCGCCAAAATATCCAAATGTTCGCCGCAAGTACCACTACTAAATTTAGCCCGCCCCAATGCCAAATGTCCCTTTAATACCAAAGTATAATGATATTTTTCTTCGGCGGTCGGAGTACCCAAATGCATCGTTCGAGTGATATCAGTAGTTCCTTCCAGATATTGACCACCAGAATCAAGCAAATATAAGCTTTTATCACTGATGACTTTCGCAGTTTTTGGTGTGGCACGATAATGGATAATTGCGCCATTGGCAGCAAAACCACTGATAGTGGCAAAACTTAATCCCTGATAATTCGACTGTTGCGCCCGAAATTGCGCCAACTTATCGCTGGCCGCGATTTCATCAACACCACTTTGCCAATTATTTTCCAGCCAATAAAAAAATTTAATCATGGCTACGGCATCTTTTTTATGTGCCAAGCGCATTCCCTGACATTCGCTGGTATTTTTTTGGGCTTTGCGCTGAACAATCGGCGAACGCTTAGTTATTACCGGATTATTTGTTATCGCGGCTTGATAAAGCGCATAATTTGCGGTTACTCCATCCAGCCATAAGATTCCGCTAACTTGCTGAATATAATCATTAATTGCAGCATATGGTTTGAGCATCACCCCGGCAAGCGCTAATTTCTCCCGGTCTGCTGGTGAAAATTTAGCTTCATCAACAAATAATAACGCATCTGTAGCCGTAATTAACGCATAACTAATTACCAGCGGATTAAATTCAACATCGCCGCCGCGAATATTAAATAGCCAGGCAATTTCATCTAAAACATTTAAGACAATTCCAGCGGCATGATTAGTCGCTAATTGCTCGCGCAACCATTCGAGCTTACCAGTAGTGCTTTCACCGCTATAAGTCTCATCATAAACCCACGCTGGCTGCTGCGGTAATCGTAATTGTTCACCTAGCTCAATTCGCGCAGCATCGACTAAATTATTCGTCAATAACACCAACTCACCGCCAACTTCTGCCATAATTTGGGTCAGCGTATCATGACGGCTGCTGCTAATTAATTGAGGATCAACACCAAGGCGTTTGCCAGCTGCATATGTTTTTAGCCACTGTTCAGTTTCTGGAGCAAAAGCCTTCTGTTTTAACAACTGATAACAATCACCATCCAGTTGCTGTTCAGCCTGAAGGAAATACCGTCCATCAGTTGATAAGTATGCTTGTTCATGAGCAATCAAAGCCTCACCCATGGAGCCATCAAAACCACTGATCCATGCTCTGCGACACCAGCACTCCGGTACGTATTCGCTATTGTGAGCATCAGTTGATGGAACCAGATAATAATCAAGATTATTTTCCTGCATTAATTTTCGCAAGGTTTGTAAACGTTGTCCAATTACCATAAATTTCTCCTAATTAATTCCCAGCGCTGGAAAAGCCGCGCTGACTCCCAATAAAATGAACTGCACGCCCAATGCCAATGTAAACAATCCGACAATTTTTATCAACACATTCATACCAAGATGTCCCATAACATCCAGCAGCTTGGTCGAATAGTGAAAAATTATATAGATAATTCCGGTATTAACCAAAATTGCTAGCACCAGCATACTCAATTGAAGCCAATTATGCCCAACTTCGTCGGCAAAAATAATTATTGTTGAAAAAGTTCCAGCACCGGTAGTCAGTGGAATTGCAACAGGGATAATCGCCAATGATATTACTTTGGAATAACTATTTTGATGAAAGGTTTGATCTTCCGCGGTAGATTTGGCATTTAACATCCCCATCCCGGAAACACCCAATAATAAACCACCGGCAATCCGGAATGCTTCAATTGAAATTCCAAAAAATTGGAGCATTGCCCGCCCAATAATTAGCGCCACCAGCATCACAATCAGCGCGGTAAGAGTAGCATTACGCGCTAACCGTTCCTGATCTTTATGCGACAAACCGCGACAAATTTTAAGAAACATTCCCAGCGCTGGAAAATTATTGGCGACGGCAAATATCCCAATCAGAAAATGCTGAAAAGTTGTGCTATGTAATAGATTCATTCCCGCTGAATTAGCCAATTTGTGCCCGTAACTGGCTAATTGTCTGCCGATAGTCATCAGTATTGAAAATAGCACTGCCAGCAACAAATGCATCAACTCCGGCTGCAGCTATTGCCGCGATATTGTCAATCTTGACCCCGCCATCAATTTCAAGAATGATATCTCGCCCGCTAGCGGCGATCTTCTGACGAACTTCAGCAATTTTATCCATCACCGCGGGAATAAATGACTGTCCGCCAAACCCGGGATTAACCGACATCAATAAAATCACATCAACTTTATCCATCACATAATCCAAGTAACTCAGTGGCGTTGCCGGATTAAAAACCAAGCCGCATTTCAAACCAAAACTTTTAATTAGACTCAGGCTCCGGTCAATATGCTGGCTAGCTTCCGGATGAAAAGTGATAATATCGGCACCACTTTCAGCAAATTGACGAATCAAATCATCTACGGGACTAACCATTAGATGAACATCAATCGGCGTACTGCCACAATACGGCTTAATGGCTTTACACACCATTGGACCGATCGTTAAATTCGGGACATAGTGATTATCCATTACATCAAAATGGATCCAATCCGCGCCAGCCTTGATAACATCGCTAACCTCTTTACCGAGATTGGCAAAATCTGCCGATAAAATACTAGGTGCAATTATAGCTTTGCTCATATTTATAAACTCTCAAAATATTTTTTATGATAGATACTGAAATGGTAAAGAATATACGCGGTTAAGCCCCAGATAAATTCATTATCATAATTGAAGCACAAATTATGCTGAATATGCGGGTATTCAGGATTGATAGTAAATAATTCCGGTTGCAAAACATCTAACGGCAAATAGAATAGCCGCGCTACTTCCGATGGGCTGAACCCTTGGATCTCACCATTTAGTTTCGCTACCAACGGATAAACTTTCTGCCGTGAAACGACACTGCATTCCGGTAATAAAGAAAATAACGGCTCAATAATACCCGCAAAATAAACTTCTTCACGAAACTCACGCTGGGCGGTAGCACTAAAATCGATGTCTTCGCTATCAAATTTACCACCCGGCAAACAGACTTGTCCGGTAAATGAGCGCAAATCTGCCGCTCTACGAGTTAGAATAATTTGCTTATCCAAAATCCCGATTAATACAGCAGCAGATTTGACCAACATTTGCTAAACTACTTTTGATTAGCTTTAGCTGGTAAACTATCCGCCGGTAGTGGCTTGCCTTCCAACAAATTAAGCGCCCATTGCAATTGGAAATCATTCTGCAAATCAACTTGCGCCTGTGCCTGATCAACTACTTTCGGCATTTTCTTCATCTTCTCTTCGGAACGGGCTTTTAATTCAGCTTTGGTCGCGATTTGTTTGGGCGGAGTTATTACCGGTACTGACTCGGTGTTTTTAGTTTTGTTACCATTAGGATTATTCAAGTGATTATCCAATTCAGCCTCCGACATATCCCAACTGCTAAGCAAATTATCATACTCGCTCTTAATAATAATATCCGGACTAATTCCCTGCGCCTGAATTGAACGCCC
>JBPOJK010000101.1:0-13898 GCA_052033675.1 Pseudomonadota bacterium | reverse complement strand
ATCGGTCATACATTCGGCAAATTGATTGAATGCGGCAATTTCTACCGTACAGGAACCAGATAGCTGTTCCTCCATATTGTGAATTACTGCTTCAGGTAATTTACCACGGTATGGTCCAACCACACTTTCCTTATACTGCTGAGCGGCGTCAACCGGGTCAAAATTTGCTACCACTAAATTGGGCGCACCGCTAATCGCAACACCGTTACTAGTCAATTCAGTAGCAAAGACATCTTGTAAATTGGAGGCTGGATCGGTACTCACCAAAAAAACTTTTTTACCTTTATCGGCAAGATATAACGCTACGGCGCAAGCGCTCGAAGTTTTACCAACGCCGCCTTTTCCTGTAAAAAATAAGTATTTGGGCAATTTCAACTCGTCTAATGAAAATTGTTTTAACATGATAGCAACCTTATTATTTATTACAGCATTTGGGTTTTAAACGTAAGACACCATCCAAAGTATGTTCCGGCAAATCAAGCCATTGACAAATTTCTGAATTTGTCGGGTAGGTTTTAGTTTTGATTATCGCTCCATTTAATAGCGTCAGGGGTAATTCATCAACTCCAGATTGCATAACGAATTGGTTAACTACCTGATTGGTAATAAATTTTTGTGGTGCATTTGACAGATTATAGCGTCCAACGATAATATTGTGTTTTTTAAGGATGCTAATCACCGTTGAAATCCGGAATAATTCAGGATCTAAGCTTGGACCACATAGCCCAGTATCACAGCACATTGCTGGTTCAAAAATTTGTAAGGTTTTCATGATAGTTCTCCAACTAACTTAATGTTATGGTGATATTATAGCATAGTTGCGCAATTATGCAAATATGATTTATTCCGAAATAAAGTTTTTTTAAAATTCTGTGTTATTTGATTTGAAAACTGGGGGTTAATGCGATTGAACGGAGCTTATGTAGAAAATTTTTCAAAATGGTTTAGCGGCAAATATGGCATAATGGCTGCAGTGGTAGGCCTCTTTAAGGTTCATGGGTGATTGATATGAAAATACTTCTATAAATTGCAAATGTATGAAATTCATTTAAAGGAATAGCAAAATGTTAAATAATGTTGAAAAGCAACGATATACTAAAGAGGTGCTATTACCAAATTTTATGCATTTAATTGAGCAAAATATTTATTCAACATTGTTTGATTACAAGTTTGAAATCGTAGCCTGTACCAATCTTTCTGCGCAATCTATTGGTTTTAACCATTGGCAAGAAGCTTGCGGATTAAGCTTTTGCAACTACATGGATGCGGCTACTGCCAATAAAATATTTGGAGAGTTTTATACCGAACAATTGACCGAGTCATTGCATCAATATGCTAAAAAAATTTATGAGATTCAAAAAATTGTATTCTCCTCTAAAAATGTTATCAGTTTTATCGATTTATTACCATATAGTGGGAAATTTATTTCTTATTTGGTAACCTATGTTCCAATTTTACATCCGAGTGGCGAGGTCATTGCGATTCAAAGCTTTGCTATTCAATCGCGGTTTTTTAGCTATCAGGATTATTTGCAGGTAATAGTGGATTCAGACAAACAACAAAAATATTTACATTTGGACAAATTAACCATTCGACAGCATGAAATAATGTTTTTATTGGCAAATGGAATTAGTCAGGATCAGTGTGCTCAAATTTTAAAATTAAGCCGGAGTACAGTTGGAAATATCATTGCTAACCAATTATGCCCAAAATTTGGTATTTCAGGTTCTAATACTAAACTATTAGCACAACTGGCGTTGAAACATGAGTATCAAAAACAAATTCCTTCTACGATGTATCGTCCCTACATCGTGGTGTTAGATGAAAGCTTAGCCGAGCAAATAGAAAACTATACAATCAATAATATTTAGTGATAAACTGATTGTCTTACTTTGGTGATTTTAATTTTAACTTTTCAAATAAAATAATGTTAAGGTGCCATTATGGCATAATGTCTGTAGTGCTAAGTATATTAAGGTAAGGGGTGATTGATATGAAAATAGGTAATTACTGCTACTTAATTGGGCTGTTGGTCGGTGCTGGATTGCTTGCCGGATGCAGTAACTCCAATAAGGACAACTCAAGCACCTCCAAGGTGGTGGTTAATTCGGAACAGAAGGATTACGCTTCCACTGATATTCAGGTGATTTTCCCGCGCGATGAAAAAAATCGCACCGTTGGCGATTTTGCTGATAATATCAGTTATGATATTCAGACCAATACTACCGATAAAGTCCACCGCGATAGCATGAGCTGTAAGGCTGATGATGAGGCGATTAGGTGTGTTGCTGATGTCGATTTGAGTAAGCTAAAATCGGATATTTATCAAATTGCAATTTATAACGGCAACGGATTATTAGGGAGTGAATTATTTGAGTATATTCCCGGAGTAACTCCGGTAATAGTGATTAGTAATGATAGCACCGGATATTATGTATTAAATGAATTGATGAAGAAAACTAAATTACGCCGCGATGATATTTATAATCGGGTTCGGTTTATCCTTGGCGGCAGCAAAAATACTAAATATGCTTTGCAACCAACATTATATGATCTGTTTGTTTATTACCAGGGCAACGTTGATGAGGACAAGGGATTAGCCAAGTTAGCCGAAGTAATAGATGCTAATCAACCATTGCAGATGAACAAAGGACATCAGGTAACTGAGATTGCCAAGCCGTTGTTTTGAAAGAATAAAATCTAATATTTATACCAGTTGAAATAAGCTAACAGGTTAAAGATTATATCAAGTTTAACCTGTTAGTTAGCTATATTGAAGTTATTTTTTAGCGGTGGCTAGCTGTGCTTCAACCTCAACATTCAGTCGAATTTCATCACTAACAGCTGGAATAAAGCTGGCAATTCCAAAATCAGAACGTTTGATGGTGGCAGTCGCACTAAATCCTGCGGTTGGGGTGTCATTCATTGGATTAACCGCCAAGGCATTTTGTGTCACATGCAAGATAACCGGTTTGGTTACGCCATGGACGGTTAGCTCACCGCCCAAATCAAATTGTTTACCTTTAATATTAGTAACCTTGTTGCCAATGAAGGTTGCGGTCGGATATTTCTTCACATCAAAGAACATCGCACTGGTTAAGTGTTCATTTAATATCGGAACTCCCGTTACAATGTCACCAACCTGAATCGTAATATTGGCGGAGCTTTTGGCAATGTCTTGGCTTTCATAGTTTATTTTGCCGGTTGCAAACCATTTACCGGACGGATTGGAGAATCCCAGATGGTTATAGTGAAACTCAACATAGCTGTGAGTCGGCTCTAAATTATAACTGTCACTGGCATTGGCAAAGCCATATAATCCGGCAGTTAAGGCGAGGGCGATTAGATGTTTTTTCATTGTGATTTCCTTTACAAAATTACCAAGTAGTGGCTAGTTGTTTAGCTTTGGCTTGTGCGGCTGCAAATTCAGTTGCGGCATATTCTGGTTTAGATTGCATCGGCACCATTAGATGTTGATAATCCAATACTCCCATAATCGCCAGCGTAGCGCGAACGATCGGTTCGCCATAATTGCCAAAATTATCAAAAGTTGCCAGTAATTTATCTGCCTTGGGGTGAGCCGCTAATATTTGTCTGAATCCAGCGCTGGCAAGCGGAGTGTAAACACCACCACTAGCTTGTACAAAAAGTGCTTTTTTATCGGTTAATAAACCTTCTGGGATTCCCAAATCGTTGTATTGGAAAGTTTGCCGAGCTGCGCAGATGATATCAAGATATTTTTTTAGCACTGCCGGAAAACTAAATTCCCACATTGGTGCGACAAAGATATATTTATCATGGGCAATGAATTGATCAATTACTACTTGACGTTTCATTAGCGCCTTTTGTTGATCTTGATTTAGGCTTTCAAATGTGCCGCCACTCATTAAAACACCAAAAGCGCTATAAACCACCGCATCAATATCCGGTGCATCGATATCCCATAAATTTAGTCGTGTTACTTCGGCGGTTGGATTTTGTTCCAGATATGCTTGCAAAAACTCTTCTGCGATTTGTTGCGATTTTGAGTAAGCAGGATTACCCGGATGGGAGTTAATATATAATAACTTAGTCATGTTGATTCCTCGATAATAAAAAATTAGACAAATTTTTCCAGTTTCGTTTTCACTTGCAGTAATTGTTGGCGTAGTTCATTCATGCTCTGGTCATCAAATTGAGCGCATAATGGCTTCAAATAATCTAGATGTGCTGGAAATACGCGATTAAATAATTCTTCACCAGCGGTGGTTAGGGCAATTAAGACACTCCGTCCATCATTAGGATTGGGGGTGCGGGCAATTAAATCTTTTTTCAACAAGCTTTCCAATATTACCGTTAAATTACCTTTAACCATTAAGGTTTTATCGGCGAGCTCTTTACATGCCATCGGCGGTTGATTGCCCAATGTTGCAATAACATCAAATTGTCCCGGCGTTAAACCCAATGAACGGACATGATTTGCCGAAATGGTCTCAAATAAATAAGCCACATTTAGTAATTCACGGATAGTTTTGATAAATGTCATTTGCCTCTCTATTTGGAATTAGTTTGAATTTGAACTATGCTGGCGTAATAGTAATTCAAATTTGAACTAATTGTCAAGAAAATATTTTAGCAATTTGCTGCGGTATTATCGATGGTGTAACAAACCTTATATACAACAATATGATTATCGATAGTTTTTAGAGTTGAGGTGGTCACCCAGTTAAAATTATGTAGGGGGCATTAAAATCTGGTAGTAATGCGCTGATTGAATTAGCTAGTACCAGCGCATTGGTTTAAAATGATTGGTAAGCTATTTACTGCGTGGCGGATTGAGCACCAAATCAATAAATGCACTTGATTTAATTATTTTATTATCTTTATCAAAATAAAAGACATTGCCGGAAAGCGCATTATAAACGCCGTAGAATGTAATCACGATGCTATCAACGCCAGCCATCACTGAAACCAATTCAAAAGAAATATTTGGCATAGCGGCAAAGGCTTTTTCCCAATAGCGGCGAATATTTGAGAGACCTTTGATTTCGGTAATTGGTCTTTTGATGACTTCTGGGATAAATGGCGAGGATAATTCACAATCTTCGGTATAAAATGTACAAATTTTGGCTAAATCATGCTGATTCCACGCTTGTATCCATTCGCTGGCAAACTGTCGGGCAAGAATTTGGTTCATGACAACCTTTCTAAAAAGAGATAAGCAATTTTCCGGCGATATTATCCCATACTTCAGTTTTATAAATTGCCGATAATCAAATTTTATCGCTAAATTATGATTGATTAAATAATTTGGTTACAGCTATCATAAGATTGTAATAGCTGTAATGGTAACCAAATTAGTTGCTTATTGCGGAGCAGTTGCTGAAAATGGTACTGGGTAAAAGAATGCATCAATTCCGGCTTGTGGTGCTTGCGCCGGGTTAAATTTTCCGGTAGGAACGGTTTCTATCCAGTTGACTTTACCGGCCAAATGCTCTTTGGCGATGACTTTATAAAAGTTGATTTGCCCAGGGTTTTTACCATTCACGCGGCTATCCCATAATAAATCATAGTAATGTTTGTAAGCATTCCATAAATTCGGGGTAGCGGCATTGGCACCGCTCCAGATACCGGAATCTTTACGTGCAGAAATAATGGTACCAACCTGCCACAATTTACCACTGCCAACTCCCGGTTGATCAAGATTGGAAGAGGTAACATATAATTTACGCTCACTTTCATGACCAACAACATCCATGATTACAAATTTATTGTGCATATCCTGTGGCGTTTGTGGACCCTTGGGATCATCCACCGGCCAGATTTGTGCCGCAGTCAGGGTATAGGCACCATTGGCTACAGAGATACCGATATTATTCAAATCGGTGGTGGTGGTTTGAGTATCATTATCACTCTTAAGATCTTTTAACATATGTTTAAAAAGACCATGCAAGCTAGTTGGAATGCTGTCAGCCGATTTTTTATTTTTAACTTTATGAAATTGCCATAGTACATAAATATGTAGCTGACCGGGGTATTGGCTCGCCAGCGGGGTCGTATCGCCACGTTGTGGTCCGTGTTTATTTTCAAAACCGTTGGCAGCAAAGCGCCATAAATTATCAATAAAAGGTGAATCTTGCCCAATTTCAAAAGCCGCAACATAAATATTAACGGTTTTTCCTTGCTTCAATTCTTTAGCAGCATCATAAATTACCTGATCATACCAATTAATTACGTCCTTGTCATGTTCATGGGCAACTGGCGGATTAATATAGTTTGGCCACGGCGCAGTTTCAGTGGTTTGATTGCCACCAACAAATTCATTGCCACGACCGGCATAAAATTTCACTTGGTAGTTATTGATATATACCGGCGGAACTTTTATTCCACTGGAGTTGAGACTGCCATCGCCACTAAATTGATTGCTGGCATCATTGGCAACGACACTATTACTAAAGTTGCTGAAACCATTATACAACTGTGGCGTGGTCTCAATGAAACGCAAGGCATTGTTGGCTTTAGCAGTCAAGCCGACGGTTTGTAAATTTAGCGATCCACTAACCGAGACGTAGAGATTTTGATTGTTGCTGGCTTGAAATACTTTGGCATGTGAAGTTAAGCTATTCCAATCTTTACCTTGTTTGCCTTTACTGATAACCGCGTTGGCGGCATTATTGGGAAGTAATTTTTCCAGTTTATCGGCACCCCAATCGCCATCGGCATAGTAAACCTTCAATGAATTAATCTTATTACTATTATCCATCAAATTAAAAACATAGCGGGTGACATCCTGATTCATCGGCATTGCCGGATCTTTGACGTGCGCCAGTACTTGATTATCTGCCAGTGAAATTTGCGCAAAATAATCGATATTAATGCAATACATCGACCAAATATAGCTGTAATTCCCCGGGTGAGCAGCAAAATACTGCAAGGGGTAAATCCATGGCGAAAATTGGGCATCATTGGCAAGAAATTGCGGACTGTCATATTTACCGGCTGAATTATCGGCATGTACCCAAAGTGGCACGCATAAGGCAATCCCGCAGGCAAGTTTAACTAATTTTTTTAATTGTGGTGAGTTGTGCATTATTTTTCCCCATAAATGTACTTTTAGTGAAAGCTATTTTAACAGATAAATACCACTAATAAAGAGTGCGTTTGCACAATTTTTGGCATTTTATTAGAGGTGACAATATTTTACGCCTACCATGTCTTGAGCTAATTTGTCCAGTGTATTTTTTTGCACTGTTAATATATTTTGGTGGATGACTATAATCCCGCACTCAAACTCCGCTGTATGCTATGGTGATAATTTATTCTATCAAAATTGGTTAATTATAGCGATAATTTTATGATTTTATAAGTTATTAGCGAGAGGTCTTTTTTAAGAAATTATTTAAGGGTATGTGTGATGGCTAGAAAAATTTATTACCAACTCCGTAATGGACTATGTTTTGCAGGTGTATGTTGTATTCTTGCATCGTGCGTTGGGAGTGGGGCAGCCTCAACGACTAATGCCGGTAATAGTTCAGCCACCGCCACCGTCGTTAGCAATAGTTTAGCGGTATTTAATTCCTTGCACCCTTTGAATGTAGATTATGAACGCAGTCCTAGTGTTGCCGATATTAATGCTATTGGTGATTATGTCTTATCATCGACCGGCAAGCCATTTTTTAATGTGGTGATATTATTTGCCGCCAATATTAATGGTACTATTGGCACACCGGTTCTTACCTATAATCCTTCTTTTCAAACCTTATTGCAAACCGAATCCGGATTGGTCGCGATTCACAATCTGCAAAGCAAGGGTGTGCTGGTGCTAGTGACCTATCTAGGTAATCATGATGATGCCGGATGGTCATGCTTTCGCTCAACCGCTATCGAATCCGGCTTAGCTAGTCAGATGGTTAGTGAGGTTAATAAATACGGGCTAGATGGTATCGATATTGATGATGAATATTCAAATTGCGATAACTCAGGTACCCAGCTGGCGCCCTCGATTTATAATTTGGCGCAAGCGATAAAAACCAACCCGAGTTATAACGGTAAAATTCTGACTAAGGCGTTGTGGGATGATTCAGCGTTTTTTAGCGGTAATACTAATTTAGCCAATTATCTTGATGGAGGTTGGCAAATGTCTTATGGCAATCAAGCCGAATCAACAGTGATTAATTCATTGAGCACCTACAGTATTGCCGGAATGAATAAGTCGCACCTAGCAATTGGTGTTGATCCCGAATCAGCGGAGTCTTCAATTTATACTACTGCTAGTTACGCGGTTTCAATGACCAATACCGCCTTGGCTAATGGTTTTGGTGGAATAATGGTGTTTGGCACCAATAAATTTAGCGATCTGGCAACGGCGATTGATTATTTGAGTGGAGTTGCTAAAATAGAATTTAATTCGAGTGTGATTTATATCGGACCAACGCCAATGCCACAACCAACACCGAGTACTGTTCCTACACCAAGCCCCAAGCCCTCGCCGGTGCCGATGCCAACCAATATTCCAGAAAGTGCACCGCAGGGTAGCTATATCCGTGGCGCTTCAGTGATTAACTGGGATGGAACACATCTTTCAGCAGTTTATAATGGTATAGCTACGCCGGTGTTAAATTATCGCGATACTTGTGCTACTGGTTCTGCGGTTGCTGTAGCTAACGGTATCTTGTCTTGTTTTGTACAAGATCAAGGTGTTGTTTCAATTCTTGATGATGAGAGTTTTTCACAGGGATATTGGTTAAATTCATGTTCAGTTGTGGATGTAAGCATCGATACAACTATTGATGGTTGCAGCGGAGCCACACCGCAAACTGCTTCCGGTTATTGTTTTAATCAGATTCAGGCATATTGCCAGAATGACGTGGGAAACTACGTCGCGACCTCATTCAATCCTAACGCTAATGGCTGTTATGATGCCACTAAAAAAATGTGGAATATTGCATTGGATTCGAACGGCCAGCTTTATTGTCCGGCATCATAACAATATTAATAGCAGGTATGTTGAGGTTTTTTTGTTTTAAATTAATTATTTTGTGGAAATTATAATGAAAATCAATACAATATTGACAAGTCTATTACTGCCAACCCTAATTGTTGCCTGTAACTCTGGCGGCAATAGCACTCAATCGCAGCAATTAGACGCAAACCATACGGCGCTAACCGGTGCGCTTGCTGATGGTTCGGTCAAAGATTATGTTAATCAGCTCGCTACCGTAAAAGTTAGTAATGGTAATCAGTCGTTTGAACAACTCCGCCAACAATTAATTACGTATTACTCTAAAGTGCCGGTAGTTCAAACGGTAGAAGCCAAGGGTTATACTGTTGATTGTATTCCTTTTGACCAACAACCGGGACTAATCAATGCCAGCGCCGCCGATAAAGCAACTGCTGATGCTTTGAATAAACAACATCTGGCAGCGATGGCAAAAGTCGGTAATGCGGTCAACAATATTACCAGCGGGTTTGATTTCAAGATGACCATGTGTCCAGAAAGCACCGTGGCAATTGCCCGGATTGGTGTAAATGAGTTATCAAATTACATCAAAGTGGCGCAATCGCAACAGGCTAAAATTGGGCAAAATCAGAATAATTCCAACTACCAGAACTATACCACTGATACCACAAATAATGACAATGTAACGTTATCGCCAGGATATTCGTGGATACAGTCTTATCTTGGTAATGGAGAATCGGCTGCACCAGCTGGCTATTCGGTTTCATTTTTATCTCCGGATCCAGCATTATCCAATAAATATATGCCCATAAACAGTAATGGACATTCTTTAAATCAATTATGGTGGTTGGATAAACAGAATACTTCGTCATTCGTCTATTCTCTGGAAACCGGATGGATTACTGATACCGCTAATCAACAAGCTACTACTCAATTATTTGTTTTTTCAACTACCGATGGTTATACTGGAACGAACCAAAATGATCAATATAATCAAGCTGGCGGTTTTATTCAATATTCAGATACTCCGGCTACAGTTGGAACACCATTAACCAGTTCACAGAAATTTACTCTGAGTTTCGTTTTATTGCCGAATAATAGTGGTTATGAATTACGCTATTCTGCAAATGCAACTACTCTGGGGATGGGATTTTATTTAATGTCACGATTTCCAACCCAACCGAATTTCAATTATAATTGGTATGGTTCCGAAATAGCGGATGGTTGCGGTTTGCCAATTACCATGGGTGGAACGATTACCGCCGCAGGAATATTGGATGAATCTGGAAATACAATACAATCATATCTTCCGGCACAAACCCCCGCTACTATTTTGGGTGAATTCAAATTTTCTTATAATTTCAATGATGATGGCTCAATAACTTATTCGGGAACTAATAGTTTAAATCCTACTCCAACACCAGCTCCCATCGGTCAGCCAACCGGCGTTTATACAGCGGGTGCTTCGGCGATTAATTGGGATGGCAGTCATTTGTCGGCCGTTTATAATGGCATAATGACACCTGTTCTGGATTATGCGGCGGTATGTGCTACTGGTTCAGAGGTTGGGCGAGCTAACGGTATTCTTTCTTGTTACAGTTATAATACGACTGTAAATAATTTGGTCAATAATGAAAGTTTTTCTCACGGCTTTTGGCCAAACTCGTGTTTTATTCAGGATATTAATGTTGATACTTCAATAAATGGCTGCTCAACTGCGACATCGCAAAACGCCAGTGGCGCATGTATCAGTCAGGTTCATGCCTATTGCCAAAATAGCAGCGGTATCTATGAGTCTAGTACACTGGATTTGAGTGGCTCGGGTTGTTATAATTCAGGGTCACAACAGTGGAATATTGCATTGAATTCTGATGGGCAATTATACTGTTCTTCATCTAATTAGCCTAGATTCGGTAGTTGAATAATAATTTATGCATTGTAATCTTTGTCATTCCGCGCTTGATGCTGAATCCATTGGTAACCCAAAGAGAAGCTGGCTTTGGGTTACTGCATACGCCGGAATGGCATACAGAAGATTAACTACCATTTGTAATATGATTTATTAAATCTAATATTTAGACTATTTTCAAGACAAACTCATCAAGATCATAAAAAATCTCGGGAAATAATTTTTCCGGGGCATATACGTGATAATTCATTCGCAATGCTCGTTCGAGTAAGGCCTCCTTGGTTGTGACACCAAAGATATTTTTTAGTTCCTGAATGACATTGTTAATCCGGCTGATTGACAGTGGTTTGCCAAGTGCATCGCAGATAATCTTAATTTCGCCAGCTGATAGAAAATTGCACAGCAAAAAAATTATAATTTGCTGTGATTCGGTTAGCTTTTTGGTATTGGGGTGGTATTCTTTTTTCCGGTATTGTTTGCTGTTTTTTAATATAAATAATGGAATATTAATTAAATGCAATGGATTTAAGATTGCCAGCGCACCAACGACGTTTCCGGTGGTGGGGTTTATCAATGGTTTCATCTGATTGGCTAGTGGTAACCGACTAATTGAGATAACCAGATGCACCGAAGATTTTTTGTCGAGCATCGTCAAATCATCATAATAGCGAATTTTCTCTAATAATAAATTGTATAACGGCTGATTTTCGGTAGGTAAAATTTGCGCATCATTATTACCTATGATATCGGCGTTTTCAATATTTGTCGCATGTGGATGTGCAATCTTAGCAAAAGCCAGTGTTGCCGCAACGTAATTATAATTACGGTCTTTAATGAAAGCTATATCGTTATCATTAAAAAATACCGAAAAATTGGTGCGGCAATTAAGTAAAAATTCTTCATCGTTGTATTGGGGTGTCATTTTATTCACTCTGTTAAAACTAGCTTAGTGGGGCTAATTATTTTATTTGCCATGATTATACGTGGTTTGAGTCTGATTGGTTTGCATTGTAATCGCATATATATTTATACTTAATTTAAAATAAAGTAAATCAGGTTGTTATGGTGGGGTGGTTTTCTTTAATTAACAAGTGAAGCTATTTTTAACAATATTTCATGGCGGATTTTTAGCGGTAAACTATGGGTCACGGTATTTGTCTTTTGTCAAGTGCATTTTTTTACAGTAT
This sequence comes from Pseudomonadota bacterium, assembly GCA_052033675.1. GTDB lineage: Bacteria > Pseudomonadota > Gammaproteobacteria > Burkholderiales > UBA11063 > Aquella. The sequence continues at coordinate 1,864 of JBPOJK010000101.1, read as the reverse complement.
CGTAGAATAGTAATGGCACGCTAAACTAACGCCAGTTTGGATAGCGTAATAAATCTCCTATCTGCGTGTAGCGGGGGATGCATGGTCGGTTGTTGGCGCTTGCCAGTAATTAATTTAATTTCACCAACGCTTATTCTAAAGATGTAAATATTTTCAACATAAGGAAATTTAATGAAAATAAATAATAACAAGGCTGTTATATTTGCAGCACTGGCAAGTATTTTGCTGGTAGGCTGTAACTCCGGTTCCAATTCTGGACAGGCTAATAATAATTCACTTAATGATGCTTCCAGCGTTCCAGTCTATCCTAGTGGGATAGGTTCGTATGCTAATGGAACGATAGTTAAAGGTACTGATGGTCAATATTATCAATGTACGGTTGCTGGTTGGTGTAATCAAAATATCAGCGTATATGTGCCGGGAAGCGGTTCAGCCTGGCAATCGGCATGGCAGTTATATAGCGGTCCATTGCCTACTACCTCGCCAACTCCAAATCCAAGCGCTAGCCCGATGCCAAGCCCGGCACCAGTTTCATACACAGGAACAGTTCCTGGCTGGCCAAATGTTATAGCGATGGGAGCGATTGGTGGTCCGAATATTACTACGCCAACGGCAACCTCAACTGGTGGTAATGATGATTTTGGTGGTCGTCCGGTTGATGTGGTATTTAAGTATGCCGGAGTAAATGGTAACGGTGATCCGGGGGTTATGGATCCGCCAACTAATGCATTGAGTATGACCAATGATTTAAATGCGTTAAGCGTAATTAATGGTCGTGCATCACGGGTTGCAATAGTGGAATATACCTCACAAATGAGCGGTGGTGAAAATTTCTCCGATTTTACTAATACCACGGCAGGCGCTAGCAGTTCCGAAGCGGATGCATCATATATTATGGCTCGCCACTTTATCAGTTTGGGTTCTGATGCAATTGCAATGGCAAATAATCCGGTTAGCTATAATGGACAAAAATTCTATGGTTCGTTGATTATGAATCCGGATTTGTTGGGTGCTATTCAGCAAAATGGTTATATCGGTGCGGTTAATAATGCCTTGCCGGCAGGTGCTGTAAATACTGCCGTCGATCAGGCTCTGTGTTTCTTGGGTAATAGCCGCAGTTATACCAATAGCTTTAATCCCAATGGTGTTTCTTCGGCAACCTACTTGAACAAAACCTATACCGGCAATCCAGTGCAAATTCTAATGGCAATGCTAAACGATGGTTATCCGGTATGGAGTATCAATGGTTCTGCCGATCAATATTGGAATTCCGGCATGGGTAATCCGGCTAGCCAAACGGAGAGTTGGTTTAACTCTTGTGTAAGCAATCCAAGTTATGACAAAACAGTTTATCAACATCCAAATTTCCCGGCTGGTTTTGAAGGATGGGTACAGGCCAATAACTGGTTGATCCGTACATTTGCGGCCAAAGGTACGGTTACATTTGGCTGGCAGGATAATATGTGGGCAATCGGTTCGGGCTTCTGGTTACATAATGATTTAACTACCGCACAAATTGCTAGCACTTATTCGACACCGGTAAGCAGCTGGTTAGCGACCAATGCACCAAGTGCCATTACTACTGGTTCTCTAGGTACTAGCTACGCACCGGATTATTTCCTGTTTGATCGTTATGAAATGGATGATAGTGCCGCACCTGGTAGCGCAACCCTTTATAATGCTCGTGCATGGGATAATTATCTGACTGCAGTTGGACAGGTTAGCAGCTCATTTAATAATATTCCGATTATGCTGTGGCAAATTCCCGGTTCGCATTTACCATATAGCGGTGAAGCCAATCCAGAACTATATAATGGTACTGCCGGTAGTTATGTCTTTAGTAGTGCAGCGGATTATTTCTTTG
>JBPOJK010000078.1:0-14321 GCA_052033675.1 Pseudomonadota bacterium | reverse complement strand
ATAAAGCCTATACTGGCAATGCGTTAACGGATTCTTTTACCTTAGTTCAAACCAGTATTTCTGATGTACAAGCTAAATATTCAGAATTTACTACTGCTAATGTATTTGGTAACGATAGCAGCTCAGTTACGGATTTAAGTTCACTTTACGCTTATGCTGGACAACACTGTAGTGATGTGGCGATCATTGATGCGATTGATGTTACCTCTTCAACTACAGGAACGGACTCTCAATATGATGTAGATACTATGTTTACTACTTTTACTACTACCTACTCGGCAGAGTCATCAACTTTAGGAGATGCTTCCGCATATAAAAAAGTCGCAACCGCCAAAACTAACTATAAGAATGCGATGATGTCAACGTTTCCTAAATCAATGGATTTTATGTCATATATTAACCGCTATAACTATACTGTAAAATATTATGCGACACACTTAGTCGGTTCATATCAAGAATTGTACAATATGCAATTAGCTCAATTAGCCTATCATTACGCGTGTAATGCTTCAATTGAGTTTTCTAATCTGGGCAATCTGTCCGGTACTGGTGAATCAGGCTTTGAGCAATCAGTAACCGAGTTGGATAGCAAATATAGCGCTAAATTTACTAACCTTAATAATAATGTGAATACTTATTTCTCAAGTATTAGTAATACTGAGTTATATACGATGATAAATACGCAAATGTTTTCTTCCAGTAAGACCTTACTAAATTCCACAACCTTTAATAGTAATACGGGAGATGCGGGGGTATGTACCGTAAGTAAGCTGAAGTTTAATCAATCTCATACCGATGGCGGTAGCTCAAATGGTATCGTTGATTTTAATGCAATTTGCGTAAAATCCAAAACCGGCAGTGAGTCTGAAACTAAATATGAGTCAACAACCATATACCTTGAAATTCCATATCATTCGGCAGACGGAAAAACTTTGGATCGTTATGGTGATTATAATATCAAATATGAGAGCGGAACCAATAAATTTACCTATGATCTTGCCACCGATGCTCTTGATTCCAGCGATGTGGAACATGTTGCATTTGAGCGCGAGGCTGAATTTGCTCCAGGTTTTTATTGGGGAAATAAGGAATCAATGAATATTCTTGCCGCTTCATGGGTGACGTTTAATAGTAAAGGTCTTAAGGAAGAAAAGGTAACATCGCGGTATTGGGAGCGTTTTAACATTACTTCTAACACGAGTGGCTTAAAGTTTTATACTGATATGTATACCGACACTTCATCTTTAACGTATGCTGATAATAATAATTATTGGTTTGATACAAGCGCATATGACACTTTTATACCATCACATGGTGATGGACATCTTGGTGTTAGTGATACTAATATTCAAAGAACTAAGTATGATGCTGAGTATTTTGGTACATCAGGTGGACCTTGGAGTCAAGAAGATGCTAATCCTTGGGATCATGTATTTGGTTATGCTTATTGGTTCTTGGGTGACTATAATGGTAAAACCTTTGCATTTAAAGTAGTGACGCAAAAAACCTCTGATACCAAAGAGGAGTCGGATGATGATGCTGCACCAGATCAAAAAAATCGAGTGTCAGCACAGGCCGTCGGCGTATTTTGCTTAACCGATAATTGCAGACGGAAAGATGACGGAACCGGTGATAACGATAATAAAACGACCTTGACCTGGGCAGATGGTACAACAGTGGTGTTTGATAATGATAATTCTGATGTGACTTATTCGTCTGATCAAAACGTAACAACTGCAACAGGTTCAATGGCAAAATAGTAAATTATTTATAAAAATTGGCACGGAGTTAAATCCGTGCTTCGTTAGGTAGTATGAACATAAAATTTGACTGAAATAATAGTGACCGTTATTGCTTTAAAACCAATCGATTTGGTCGGCGGTGGTTTTTGTTTCTCAACCAGTCGATGGTGCTGTTGCTGGTATGACTTCAGTTTATACTGGTATGCCAAAAAATTCCGGTAATTACACACAAACCAACAAGTAATGATTCTTTAAAAAGGTGTAAGTTAACATGTATAATAGGATGATAAAGAATAAGTTAATAATCTATTTCGCTGGCGTATGCTTGATGTTTGCAGGTCGGAGCATATATGCATTTGATTTTAATGGAAAATATATTGGAACAGGTAATGCCATCATTGAATTAAATATTAGTTCCAATAAAGTTCACGCTGTTGCCAAGTGCTTGCCAGTAAATTGTGACTGGACAACAAATAAAATTTCGATCATAAATAATGGTAATACTATGGTTGTTGAACTAAACCCATTAGAAAATCAAGATAAGAGTAATATTCTTTATACCACAATGCTACTAACACCCACTGGTATGGCAAATAAAATACAGGTTGTACTGGTTAGTTATCGGAAATTTTTTTATCAGACAGAAAGTAGCGACTATAATTCTACCAGCAGTGCAGTAACTGTTTTAACTAAAAATTAAAAGACTTATGATAATTAGTTAATGGTGGTGCTGATACAATGTGAATACTATTAATTATCAAGAACAGATTTCAACAATGAAAGCGGTGTGATTATATTGTGTAATATTAAATTTTAAAGAGTTATAAAAAACCGGTACTTAATTGAAAAGTGCCGGTTTTTGTATTTTATTGCCCCATTGGTGGTGGCATTGGCGGACGATGCTGCGGTTTACATTGCGGGTTTTTGGCGATAAAGCTTTCCATATATTTATGATTGGCAATCACAATCGTACCAACTTTATTGGCATCATTGGCTTTAATCGCCGACTCCAGTTGTGCGTGGTTAGCACGCATGTGTTCCATTGCCTGCATGCAGACCGGATCCATACTTGGCATCGGCATTGGTGGCTGTCCGGCAGTTGTTTCAGCCGCAATAGCACTTGCCATCATTCCAGTCAAACACAAAATTCCTAATAGTTTTTTCATAATAACATCCTTATAGAACGAAAATATTACATCTAGCGCTTGCTAGAATAATGAATTATAGCATGGGGTTAAAATTTTAGCGGATTTTTTTGCCAAGAATCCGGTTGTGCTTTAGTTATCTGCTAGGTTAAAATTCATTCTAGCAAACGCTAGATTTAATACACTGGATGAAAACCTTGAAAACATTATTGATTCGATTATTACTTGGCTTGAGCGTCATTATTACCGGCTGCGCGGTCGGCCCTGATTATGTTAAGCCAAATAATACGCAACTAAATATTCCGTCACAATGGCATGGTGTAATTGCCCATGGCGGAAGCAATCTACAGCTAATTAATTGGTGGAAGCAATTTAATGACCCGATGCTGGAGATATTAATCGAGTCGGCACTGGAAACCAATCCATCCATTGATAGCGCATTAGCCAAAATAAAGCAGGCGCAAGCCAACCTTGCCAGCTCGCGCTCCTATTTGTTTCCGAGTTTAACTGCTGATGGTTCGGCATCGGTGGCCAAAAACAGCATAATGTCATTCTCTCCCGGAACGACTAATTCAACTGGCGGTAGCGGTGACGTATTTACCAATAATGGATTAAGTAATGGCGCGAGTATCGGAGCAAATATGTCGTGGGAACTGGATTTATTTGGCGCGACCAGACGTTCAATTGAGGCATCTCAGGCACGCTATGCCGCCAGCAAGTTGGACTGGAATGATGCCAAAGTGACACTTGCTGCCCAAGTTGCAGATGCCTATGTCAGCTTACGCGAATGTCAGAACTTGCTGCAAACGTATCAGGAAGAAAATAAATCCCGTACCGCTACCCAAAACATTACCCAACTGCGGGTTAATTCGGGATTTGCCGCCCGTACCGATGCTAATCAGGCAAATGGTTCGCTCTTTCAAAATAATGCTTCATTGGCTCAGCAGCAGGCAGTTTGCGGACAATATGAAAATCAGCTAGTAGCACTTAGTGGTATTGATTTTAAAACCTTGAAAAAATATCTTGCAGAAAGTTATGGCGTCATTCCATTGCCTAAAACTACGGTTATTGATCTAATTCCTGCAAATATCCTTAATCAACGACCTGATGTTGCTTCGGCCGAACGTAGTCTGGCGGCGGCCAATGCCGATTTGGGGGTGGCAATTGCCAATCGTTATCCGCAAGTATCGCTGACTGGTTCGATTGCTGCCAATACCGGCTCGTTATACTCCGGGCAGCCAACTTCATGGTCATTGGGTCCCGATATTACCTTGCCGTTGGTTGATGGTGGCTATTTAAAGGCGCAGGAAAGTCTGAATTTTGCTAAATATCAACAGGCATTGGCAACTTATCGCAGCAAAATTATCACCGCCGTTCGTGAAGTGGAAGACGCATTGGTACGAATAAATGCCGCTAATTTACGGGTCAGTTCGGCACAGGCTGCCGAGCAGAATTATCAGGAATATTTTGAGGCCTATAATCAGAAATACAATCTCGGCTGGGCGAATTTACTGGATTTGGAAGTCGTGCGGGTAACATTATTATCATCTAAAGAGACGCTGGCGGCGGCCAAATTAGAACAAGTCGAAGCGTGGATTGCTTTATATAAGGCAGTCGGTGGCAGCTGGTCTACTGCGGCAGCCAATTTATCAAAAGGACGTGACAATGGTTAAATATTTTGTGTGGTTTGGGCTGGGCTCAGCAATATTTTTAGCTGCATGCACCAAACCCGCTCCGTCGGACTCTCTTACTGCGTCTGACGAAGCTTTATTGGTGGTTACGACCGCTTCACCACAAATTGAATCTTACCCGGTGACGATTGCGGCAACCGGTCTGATCCAGCCATGGCAGGAAACAATCATAAGTGCGGAAATTGGCGGACTGGATATTAGCAATGTCTATGTTAATGTTGGAGCAACGGTTAAAAAAGGACAATTATTGGCAGAGCTGAATGCAGCGCAGGTCAATGCCGATTTGTTAAATCAGCGGGCGAACGTTGCCGAAGCTGAGGCCAATCTTGAACAGGCTACAATTGAGGCATCCAAGGCGGTTAGTCTGGAAAAAGCCGGAGCATTAAGTGCTCAGGAATTATTGAACTATTCAACCAAACAAAAGACCACCCAAGCCAAGTTAATTGCGGCAAAAGCCAGTCTTGAACTCCAAAATTTGAAATTGAGCTATACCAAAATTTTAGCACCGGACGATGGTGTAATTTCGGCACGTAATGCAGCGGTTGGCAGTGTTGTTAGCAACGGGGGAGAGTTATTTCGCTTAATCCGGAATAACCGCTTGGAGTGGCAAGCCGAAGTACCATTATCGCAATTGCAGGATATTGTGATTGGGCAGAGTGTGTTATTAAACCTGAGCGATGGTAGGCAATTAGCCGGAGAAGTTCGTCAGGTCGCGCCAGCCTTGAATCCCAATAGCAAAAATGGCATTGCTTATGTTGATATCAGCAACAATACTCAACTGAAAGTTGGGATGAGCATTGATGGACTAATTAATGTCGGTTATAAACGCGGGATAGTGATTCCGTTTCGTGCGCTGGTAAGCAGCGACGGCTTTAATTATGTCATGACGCTTAATCAAAAACATCAGGTACATAAAGTCAAAGTTCAGGTCGGTGATATTTATGGGGATAAGGCGGTGATAATTAGTGGTATTAGCCCCGCCGCAGTCATTGCGGTTGAGGGTGCCGGATTTTTAGATGAGAGCCAAATTGTTGCAGTCAAAGGAACGAAAAAATGAACTTTTCAACTTGGGCAATAAAAAATCCAATTCCGGTGATAATGGTTTTTATATTCGCTACCATAGCGGGAGTTTTTGGCTTTCATCAGCTGAGTATCAATAATTTTCCGGATATGGATTTTCCGGCCGTCACAGTAGCCGTTTCTTTACGCGGTGCGACTCCCGCGCAGCTTGAGAATCAAGTTACCCGTAAAGTTGAAGACAGTGTTGCCAATGTCAGCAAAATTAAACATATTTCATCCAATATCAGCGATGGTAATTCGGTGACCTCGCTTGAATTTGAACTGGATAAAAATCTGACTGATGCCGTTAGTGAAGTAAAAGATGCAGTTGATAAAATTAAATCGCAATTTCCCGCGGGTAGTGATGAACCGCAAATTTCCAAGGTAACGATGGGTACGCAATCGATTTTAACCTATCAAATCAGTGGCAGTATGGATGATGTCGATTTGTCATGGTATGTTGATAATAATATCAATCAATTGTTAAGTGCGGTACCGGGTGTCAGTAAAGTTACCCGTCAGGGTGGCTTGGAACGCGAAATACAAGTATTGCTAAATCCCAGCCAATTATTGATGTTAAATACCACTATCAATAATGTTTCCAACCAACTATATAGTGTTCGGCAGGATTTTTCCGGTGGTAGGGTTGATATTGGCGGACGTGAATTGGTAATTGAAGCACGCCCTAATATCAATAATGTTGCAGATATTGCCAATTTATACATACCGTTAGCAAATGCGTCATATGTTCGATTAAGCCAGTTGGCAAAAGTAGTTGATACTTATGGTGAAATCCGCCAAATGGCATTTTTGAACGGCAAGCCGGTAATCGCGTTTGATGTCTATCCGGTAAAAGGTGCCAGCGATCTGGGTGTTGCAACCAGTGTTCGCGAGCTTATCGAAAAATACAAAGTAACCCATCCGGAGGTACGGATTCGTGAAGTTAGCAACAGCGTTAGTTCAATTAAAAGCACCTATGACGGCTCAATGCAGGCTTTGTACGAAGGGGCGATTTTAGCAATTGTCGTGGTGTGGTTGTTTTTGCGCGATTGGCGGGCAACTTTTGTTGCGGCAACGGCATTGCCGCTTTCGATTTTGCCGACATTTATAATAATTTATTGGTTGGGATTCACCCTAAATACAATTACTTTACTGGCATTGACTCTGGTAATTGGAATACTGGTGGATGATGCGATTGTTGAAGTGGAAAATATCGTTCGCCACCTGAAAACCAATCCCAATCCGATTATTGCTGCAATGGATGCCGCGACTGAAATCGGTTTGGCGGTGATTGCCACCTCGGTTACGTTGGTTGCGGTATTTTTGCCGACTGCTTTTATGGGCGGTATTCCCGGACGGATATTTAAGCAATTTGGCTGGACGGCGGCGATTGCGGTAGTGGCATCGCTGGTTGTTGCCAGATTGCTCACGCCAATGTTAGCAGCCTATCTGTTAAAACCCGAGACTAACAACCACGAATATGGCAAAATCATGCATTTTTATATTCGGATTGTCCGCTGGTGTTTGGATAATCCCTATAAGACTATTTCGGCAGCAGTAGGGTTTTTCATGGCTTCTTTGGTGTTGATTGCCTTTATTCCAACTACTTTTTTTCCGGCGCAGGATAATAATCAGGTTATGCTCAAAGTCCAGTTAACACCGGGAAGTAGTATTAACGATGCCAAAAAAGCTATGACTGATATCTATCAATTAACCAAAAACCTACCAGATGTCAATAATATTTATGCTACGATTGGCAGCGGTGTACAGCGTGGTTCATCATCTAATTCCGATAGTGATGTAACCAGCGGAACCGTAACCTTTAATTTGGTTGATAGCCATAAACGTAAAGTAACTCAGGCGCAATTGGAGCAAATAATCCAAAATCGTTTAAGTACTCTTCCGGGGATAAAACTTTCGGTTGCCGGAGCGGGGATGGGTGAAAAATATTCCTTAGTTCTGGCCGGTGCCGATAGTCAGTTGCTACAAACTGTGGTCAGGAAAATTGAGGCCAGTCTTCGTCAGACTAAAGGTTTAGGAAGTGTTTCCTCTAGCGATAATCTAACTCGTCCGGAGTTATCAGTCGATGTCGATTATAATAAGGCGGCGCAATTGGGCATTACTGCCACTAGTATCGGAAATTTGATTCGGATTGCAACCTCCGGCGATTATGATGCTAATTTGGCGAAATTAAATTTACCGGATCGGCAGATACCGATTCGGGTTCAATTGGATGAGCACTACCGGCACTCTCTCGCGGATATCGGCAATCTCCGAATTAGTGGAACTCAGGGCACAGTTCCGCTATCCAGCATTGCCAGCGTAAATTTGACAGATGGCCCAACTCAAATTACCCGTTATGATCGTAACCGCAGCATTACGCTTAATATTGATTTACATGGACAAAATATTGGTGATGTCGATAAAAAAATTCGGGCGATTCCATTAATGCGCAAATTACCCAATGGCATTCATCAGGTGATGTCCGGTGATATTGAGCGGATGCAGGAAATGGTTGGTAATTTTGTAATGGCAATGCTTAGCGGCGTTTTATTGATTTACTGTGTTTTGGTATTGTTATTTAAGGATTTCAAACAACCATTGACAATTTTATCGGCGCTGCCGCTGGCAATCAGCGGGGCATTGGGAGTTTTGGTTTTATTTGGCTACAGTTTATCTATGCCATCATTAATCGGTATTTTAATGTTAATGGGAATAGTTACTAAAAATTCAATTTTACTGGTTGATTATGCACTGATTGAAATCCGTAAACCCGATGCCGATTCGAAAATGGCGATTATTGATGCCTGTATCAAACGTTCCCGTCCGATTATCATGACCTCAGCGGCGATGGTGATCGGGATGCTGCCAATTGCCTTGGGCTTGGAGGGTGACTCTAGTTTCAGGGCGCCAATGGCGGTAACGGTCATTGGTGGATTGATTACGTCAACTTTTTTAAGTTTATTGGTTGTGCCGGTAGTATTTGAATTAATTAATAACCTGAGTTTGACAAGAATGCAAGCTCTGGTTTTTGCTAAGGTTAAGTATTTGATGCGAAGAAGCTAATCAATTGTGCTGAGAGTCTGAATTAAATCCGGTAGTATCTTTCCGGAGGGCTAGCTCAGCCTTAACCAGCGCTTCGGCAAAAAAAGCCAGCCGTGAATACATTTGTTGTTCCCACATTTCATCGCTAATCAACTCAGGCGCATAGTGCTTAACTATATGCCGCGGATGTACCAGCGAAAATCCCATTCCAACAATGGTGAATGCCAGCCGATGCAATTCTTTATCCGGTGCCTCCAATTGCAGATAATGACAAAGAATGGCATTTAAGGGGTCATGAATATTTTTTGCCGGCAAGATCAATAAATCATCAACCAATCCGGTTGGTTCAACTTGTTCGCGATTTACCAATTCATGGATTAAGTGAAAAATCCGTGGCGGCTGGTGTCCGTTTCTTACAAATGGTCGCAATAACTGGCGATAAAATTCGCAAAAAACATCAGCCAGTGAACGGTCTTGATAATTGGCAATCTGCAGTGCCGGAAATGGCATCTTTTGTAGTGGTTCGCTAAAGATCGCACGATAGAGACCAGCTTTATTCTTGAAATGGTAGTGTATCGCAGTAATATTGGTATTGGCGGCAAGGCAAATCTCGCGGGTAGTTGCGGCAGTATAACCTTTGCGGACGAAAATTTCCGCGGCGACATCCAGTAGCGCATTACGGGTAGTTTGCATAGTATTTTTGTAAAAGTATAACCTTATGATTATAGCATAACTACGATAAATTTACCCGCCACTTAAGCGGTATGGAGTGCTATAGTAATGGGATTATTATAATAAATCGGGGTTGCTATGGCAAATATGGAGCAGGGTTACACTCAATTAATGGAAAGCATCGCTGGGTTTTTCCACGGTGTTGCCGAACATAAACAATTGTGGTTGTTGGGGCTGGTGGTAATTGTTGGGATAATTATCTTAAAACGGACGATTAATTACTGGCAATATCGTTACTATTTGCGAAAAATTGGTGATTTGACCGAATATAAGCGCCGCCATCCAGCGTTAATTGAAAAAGATGGTGAGATTTTGTGCTTTAAATGCCATTTTAATCGTCAGCACCGTGCTGGATTGTTTATTCGCTGCAGTCGCTGCAATCAAATTTTGTATCATGGTGAGCGCAAATTTTAGTATTTAATCAATGGTTGTATTTTAGGCGCTTATCCTATGGTTGCAACCCAAACCAATTAACCTATGTTTTTGGATAGTGCTGCGGCTATGCTTGATTTTACCAAAGATACCGATTGGTTTATTACCTCTCATTATTTCGTCCGCAAAGTTAGTGCACTTGACCGTGCGCTGGTTAGTTCGTTTTTTGATGACTGGCGGCATGGTAATGGTAACGCGGAAAGAACCACAAGGGCGGAAGAAGTTGCTTTTTTTGATTTGGATGAAGATGTCAATAATATGGTATTGCGCGCCGGGCTAATTGATAAGCGTAATCAACAGTTAGTTGGGGTTCTTGGCATTAGGTGTACGCAAGATGATACCATTGCAAAAGTAAGAATCTTTTTACCTGATCGGCAGCTATCTTCGCTGGTAATTAAAGAGTTATTGATTTGGATGATTGATTATAGTTTCTATTGTTTGCAATTCAGCCAATTAGTGGTGGTTGCCGATAAACACTGTACCGATCTGGTTACAATGTTGGCAATGCTGAAATTTAGTAAAATTCAACAACAATTATCGATCGCCCCGAGTGGTATAGCCAATTCACAAATAGTTTCTGGCGGTTACTCCCTTCACGAGCGGCAGTGGTTTAACCATGATGGAACGGATAATGTGCCACTTAATCCGGTTATCGCCGATCAATACCTCCAAAATATTATAAAGCCCTATTTTCAAACCGCAATCAGCAAATCACTGTATTCGGCAATTGTTGATTTTCGTTATCAAACGCTCCTCTGTACCGATCAAAGTGCGCGTTCAATCGGTTTGCTTATTGCTGAGGATGCGCTTGGTACCGGTTATAAATATTACTCAAGAATTGATTTAGCACAATGGTATTTTGGTAAATGGTACAACGATAAGAGTGCTTATGTGACACATCATTACGCCCGCAAAATTTTTAGAATTCAGCAATACGTATTTAAGACCGGACAGCCAGCGAGTTTTATTGATTCTTTACCCTACGATCGGGGAATCCGCAGTTATCTCATGACGTTTATTCCAATTTTTGATGATAATGGAAATGTTGTTGCTATTCAGAGTATTGCTTTAAATTATCGTCTGGCAGGCTATCACGAATATATTCAGAATATCTTGGAACAGCAAAAGGAACCAATGGATACATTACACGTTAAGTTATCCAAACGTGAAGAGGAGGTTCTTTTTTTACTGATTTGCGGAATTACGCAGGAACAAATCGCTGATATTTTGGAGGTAAAACGCGAAACGGTTGCCTCAATAATCAGAAATCAATTACGGATAAAGTTTGCATTGCCAATGGCCAGTACTAAATTAGTTGTTGAGACCGCGCTATCCCATGGTTTCCCTTTTTCTATTCCCGAATCATTATGGCGACCATCGGTAATTATTTTGGAGGAAAAACTTGCGGCTTGGTTAAAACAATATGATTTTGTGGTTTAATCCTACATAATTAATCATTGTATCAAAGATTTTAAAATCTCTCTTATTGTTTTTCACTGTTTTGCTTGTTTATTTGTTGCACCTCACCAAAAATGGTGATTGTTGAAGCACTACCCCCGTCGTTATAATCGCACATTATTCTTGCGGTAACCATGCCGTATGGAACCAATGTAACGGCATTGATAGCAACTTTTACTGCTGATTGAACAATGGTAACGGTAAATGCAGTAGCGCAAGTTAGCACGGTAACCCCAAATGATTTCAGTAGTCCAGTGACTCATACTGTTCATGCTGCGGATGGAGCTACCCAGAACTATACGGTGACTGTAACGATGGAAACTCAATCTGCATCAATTACAATTACACCAAGCACAGTTAGTCCCTCAATTTCAGCGGCTGGATACCTTACGCTAAGCTTAAGTTTAGTTGGCTGCGTCAACGCAGACCAAACTGTGAGCATCAGCAATAGTACTGCATTACAAGCTTTGGGGGTCACGGTGATATCAGAGCAACGCGCTAATTTGAATAGCTGCATTTTGAATGATAACACACCTACGTGCATCTTCAATGTTAAAATGGGAGTCGGCAATCAAAATTGCTAGTACTGAATCTTGGTGTGGTTATAGCGATTGGCGTTTACCTAATATCCGTGAAATGATGAGTTTAACTAACTAACTATAGTCAGAAATTTAACACATGGCTTACAGATGCTGGTTTTACTAATTTGTCATCAACTATGGTATACTGGTCTTCGACAACCCAGTCAAGCGCTTCTAGTAGAGCGTGGGCTACCAATATCAAACAGGGAGCATATACTACCATCCCAAGCAAATCAAGTGGAGACTCCGCATACATGTTACCCGTGCGTGGCGGAGTTGGAGCGGATGGTTAACTAAGGAGAAGCCAGTTCCTGCCTGTTTTTATGAGGCTATGCACTGATCTAATGTTCAGTGCATAGTGACAAACTAAATGAGTCAACCGATAATTTTATTTTATGGTTGCAACCCAAACCAATTAACTTATGTTTTTGGATGTTACCGCAGCTATGCTTGATTTTACTAAAGATACCGACTGGTATATAGCCCCACATTATTTTGTACGTAAATTGAATGAAACTGATGATGGCTTGATTCATTCATTTATACATGATAATCGTGAGAATTATTTGGACAGTGAGCAGATGCTATCGCCCGTAGTTGAGCTACTTAGTTCGCTTAAACAGGATGGAAGTAATCTCGGCACAATCTTTACGGCTGGTGTGATTGATAGACGGAATACTCAATTGATGGGGCTTATTTGCATTAAGCCTCATGAAAACAATTCTTGCGCAGAACTTAATCTTGTTTTGTCAGCTAGGCGTTTATCGCTAGCGGTAATGAATGAATTGTTGATGTGGATAATTGATCATACGTTCTATGGTTTGCATTTTGATGAGTTGCAGCTTTGCATTGATAAAAGGTGCGCTAATCTGGTTACGGCACTATCTAAATTGAAGTTGGCGTGTTTTGAGCAATTGTCTCCAGCGACCTTTCTTTCCCATCCGGTAGGAGTTTATTCCAAGATTTATCATTTAAATGAGCGTCAATGGTTGAATGACCAAGCCAGCGGAGTTGCTCAGTTCAATCCTCAAGAGGCTGATAAATATATTCAGGAGGTGGTCAGACCTTATTTCCAAACTTGTGCTGCAGCTCCGATGTATGCCTTCATTATGGATTTCCGTTATGAAACAGTTATGGCAACCAATAAAACCGCATATTCGGTTGGGTTAACTCATTGGGATGAAACAATCGGTACCTCCTATAAATATTATTCACGTTTAGACTTGGCAACGTGGTACTTTGGCAAGCGCTATAATCATAAAACTGCAACGGCTATTCATCATTATGCTCGAAAGATTTTTCGAATTCAGCAATATGTGTTTAAAACTGGATACCCTGCTAGTTTCATAGATAGTTTACCTTATGATAAAGGAATTCAGAGCTATCTAGTAACCTATATTCCAGTCTTTAACTCGAGTGGCATTGTAATCGCAATTCAAAGTGTTGCGTTTGATTATCGGCTGGCTGGCTATCATGAGTATATTCAAAATATTCTGGAACAGAAAAAAGTTGCCGTGAATATTTCCAAGATTAAATTATCAAAACGTGAAGATGAAGTTCTTTTTTTATTAACCTGTGGAATTACCCAAGAAAAAATTGGTGAGATTCTT
The DNA here is from genome assembly GCA_052033675.1 of Pseudomonadota bacterium. GTDB lineage: Bacteria > Pseudomonadota > Gammaproteobacteria > Burkholderiales > UBA11063 > Aquella. Next base: position 826 of record JBPOJK010000078.1, on the reverse strand, counting down.
GATATAAAACGTGATACAGTTGCAACGATAATTAAAAATCAATTATGTGTCAAATTTTCCCTTCCCGAAGTAAACACTAAGTTACTGGTAGAAACTGCGTTATCTTATGGTTTCCCTTTTTCGATTCCTGAGTCATTATGGTGTCCATCGGTAATAATTCTCGAGACGAAACTCTCTAACTGGATTTTGCAATATAGTTAAAGTCTTTTTTGCATGTTCAAGTTGTCCAAAGTTCTGTTAGCCCATGTAAGATATAAAGAAGCGCCATTATCAAGATAGTAATGCGCGTTTTTTGCGAATTGTGTTAGATTATCCAACGTTTTTAAAGCATTCAATTAAGTTACTTAATCACCTTTTTTGTATTCATTTGATATGATTTAAAATTTGCAGCACATCCCCTAAAATGGGGATTGTTTGAAAGTCATTACTGCTATACAATCCCACCAATACTTATATCTATACTCAGGCAATCACATGAAATTTCAACCTTCAACGTCGTGATGCATGACATGATGTTGCGGCTGTTGCTTTTTACCTAAGCTACATAATTAATTTTTGAAGGAAATTATAAAATGAATCTATTGTATCGTAAATTACTTTTGGCTGCAATTTGTGCGGGAAGTTTTGGGCTAGCTATTGCTGAAGATAATAGTCCAGCGTATATCAATGTCAATACTGGTATTGCTAAACTCTACAATCTACCAACTGGTTCATGGGCGGGTGCAATCAATGCCGGTTATAATTTCAATCAAGCTTTGGCAATTGAAGTTGGCTATAACTTGTTACCAAGCTCCCAATTCGGAACAACGGTTACTGAGAATGTTTT
>JBPOJK010000029.1:0-50215 GCA_052033675.1 Pseudomonadota bacterium | reverse complement strand
CAGGAAGTTATCTTTAATAATTTTGATACGATTGCTTCAAAAGTCTTTCGTTTCTCAGTATTTGGAATTCGGCCTCCAGCCATCCTTAGAAATAAAATGTCAATAATATATCACCGACCTCGTCCATTGGATCAAACTCAAGGTGGATTAGGCAATTTTTGGAAACGCTTAGGGTGGCGTAAGTTGGTTAGGGCTGGCTATTTTAAATATATTTGGCTGCTAGATCAATATTTGGTTGATGAAGTTAAAAAGATAGATGGGGTAAATTGCCGTTTTATTCCGGATCCTTGGCGGATATCGTTACAAATATCACCGCCAGCTGAGATTCACACAATTGATCCAGATCAAATTTATTTGTTGCAATATGGCGTTGGTGATAAGCGTAAGGGGAGTGAGCTGTTATTAAAGGCATTATTAAAAGCCTCAAACCAGCGTGTACACGTGTGGTTGGCCGGGAAGCAAAAAGATCCTGAAATTTTGACTCTGGCAAACCAGTTGCTGTCGCGAGGACAATTAACCCTATTGGATCGCTATATTAGCGATGAGGAAGAGAGTTGGTTGTTTAGTAACTGTACGTGGGTTACTCTGCCATATTTAAGTCATTATGGTTCCTCCAATTTATTATCAAAAGCTGCCAAATTTGGCAAACCCGTAATTGCGAGTGATTTTCACCTTATCGGAAGAAATGTTTCTACCAATAACCTCGGACTTGTATTCCGTGATCGGAGCGTTGATGAATTGGCTGTAGTTCTGACAAATTTGGATCGTCAGCATGAACAATTTTCTGTTGCGGCGTTACATAAATTTGCCGACAAATATTCGTTCACCTGTTTTAAAGCGGCATTAGCAGCTAATTTTCCAAAGGTAAATTTATGAAAATTATCGTAGTGTCTTTGCCTGATGCACTTAAGCGTCGGGAAAGAATTAATCAGCAGCTGAATGAGTTGGGGCTGGAATTTGAGTTTTTAGATGCAGTTCGTGGAACAACAGCCATGTGTCAAGAAGCAGAATATCAGGGTCGTTGGCGGCATAAATTTTGGGGGACGGATCTTACTCCCGGGGAAATCGGTTGTTATAAATCTCATCGCTTAGCGTGTATGCGTGCAATTGCTTTAAATCAACCAATTTTAGTTTTAGAGGACGATCTGTTGATTAAGCCTGAACTAAAAGATTTTTTAAGTAAATTAGATAATGAAATAAATGCGTTAGGGTTTGATATTTTACGCATTAGTGGCTTGTTTCCAAAACCGTACTACAAAATTCAGGATGGTGGTTTTCAATTTGTTCGGTATTTAAAACATCCGCATGGAACTCAAGGATATATTATTACACCATCTGCTGCAAAAAAATATGTGGAATATTTGACGAATATTTATATTCCTATTGATGATGCGATGGATAATGATTTTCAGCATAAATTGGCTATCTATGGTTATTTGCCATATTTGGTGGAGCATGACTGGGATATTGGTTCTAATATTGGGCAGCGCGGGAAGATAAAAGTAAGTGTAATGGTAAAATGCAATAAGCAACTGTTGCGTTCTTGGTGGTCTTTTAAGCGGGGATTGTTTAATCTCAAAAATTACTTGCAGGACAAATATATTTTGCGCCGAGTGATAAAATAACGATACATTCTAATTGATTATGCTATAATCTACCCCTCTATGGTGGATAGACTGGTTCCGCAAGATCTCGCAAGAGCACCAGCTGTCTTAATAATAAAAAATGATTTAAGGGTTACAACATGCCTAAAATGAAATCAAAATCTGGTGCCAAAAAGCGCTTCATCGTTCAGGGAAGTGGTGGTATCAAACGTGCTAAAGCATTCAAACGTCATATTTTGACTAAAAAAACTACTAAAAATAAACGTCAACTACGCGGTACTCAGCAGGTAAATGCTTCTGATATGGGTCATGTACGTAGTATGTTGCCATACGCATAAGAAGGAGTTAGAGAATGCCTAGAGTAAAACGTGGTGTAACTGCCCGTGCACGTCATAAAAAAATTATTGCCTTAGCTAAAGGTTATCGTGGTCGTCGTGGAAATGTATTCCGCGTAGCCAAAGAAGCGGTGATGAAAGCCGGTCAGTACGCTTACCGCGATCGTCGTCAAAGAAAACGTCAATTCCGTAGCTTGTGGATTGCCCGGATTAATGCTGGCTGCCGTGAGTTAGGTTTGACTTATAGCCGTTTCATCAATGGCTTGGCTAAAGCAGAAGTTGCGGTAGATCGGAAAGTGTTATCTGATTTGGCAATTAATGATAAAGCCGCATTTGCTAAATTCGTTGAACTTGCTAAAAGCAAATTAGCGTAATTTAGTAGTTACTGCAGAATATTAGCAGATAGTTAAACTATTGCAAATAAACTGTTAAGTAACTCAAAATGTTATATAATAATGGGGGCTAGGTATACTAGCCCTCATTTTTTTATGCAGGCAAAATGGATAAATTTCTAATTAATGATAAAAATTTACAGTACCGAGTAGTTAACTCGCTGAAAAAATTATGGGAGTTAACTGATGAATTGGTTGCCTTCTACCCGCGCTACGATGAATATACGGTTACAGTCTTTGGTTCGGCGCGAATAAGCGAAGAGTCGCAAGTTTATCAGGATATTGTTGAATTTAGCAAAACTTTAGCCGCGCTTGATTGTAATGTCGTTACCGGTGGCGGTCCAGGGGTGATGGAAGCGGCTAATCGCGGGGCTATGTCCGGCAAATTACCGGATTCGTTGATCAAGTCGGTCGGAATTAATATTGAACTACCGTTTGAACAGAAAAATAATCCCTATCTTGATGAAGAGTTTCCGCATAAAACCTTTTTTACCCGCTTACAGCATTTTGTCGCGGTGTCAGACTGTTTCGTGGCTTTTTATGGTGGAATCGGGACGGTACTTGAGATACTAACTGTTTTGCAGTTGATGCAGGTAAAGAAAATTGAAGACCGCCAGCTAATTCTGGTTGGCAATATGTGGCCGGGGTTGATTGAGTGGTTTAAAGCGGAAATGTTGAATGAGGATATGCAACTAATTCATAGTGGTGATTTATTGATTCCTCAATTGGTTCCGCATTATCAGGATGCTTTGGAGTTAATCAAGCAACACAAGGCGCAAATGTATTTATAGTTTAATGGCGATGGTGATGGTTATTTACAATGTGATGTTACTCATAATAAAGAATTTAACGCTAAATTATAGATGCGTGCGTAACATCAGTTACAATTTAGGATTGATTTAATGGAACAATTACAAAGTATATTAACAACGGCTCTCACGGAAATGGCAGAAATCGGGTCATTGCCGGAATTAGAGCAGTTTAAAGCCCGCTATGTCGGTAAGCAGGGTGCAATTACCGGCTATATGCAAAAATTGAAAGATATTGCTCCTGAGTTGCGTAAAGAGTTTGGGGCGCAGATTAACGCGATAAAACAAGAGTTTGAAGGTGCATTACAGCGTCACCGCAGTGCCATTGAAGAACAAGAACTCCGTGCTAAATTAGCTAGTGAAGCGATTGATGTTACTTTGCCTGGGCGTGGAACCCAGCAGGGGAGTTTGCATCCGGTTAATTTAGCGTTGAAACGGCTGATTGAAATTTTTGCGGCACTGGGGTTTAGCGTTGCCGATGGTCCGGAGATTGAATGCGATTACTATAATTTTAAGGCGTTGAATATTCCGGAAAATCATCCGGCACGCACGATGCAAGATACTTTTTATACAGCAGCTGGGAGCGTTTTACGAACCCATACTTCACCAATTCAGGTGCGTTATGCTGAAAATAATCAACCACCAATTCGGATTATTGCACCGGGGCGAGTTTATCGGGTGGATATGGATGCTACTCATTCGCCAATGTTTCATCAAATGGAGCTATTGTGGATTGATAAAGGCATTAGCTTTGCCAATTTAAAAGCGGTGATTAGTGACTTTATGCGCCAGTTTTTTGAAGATGATAGCATCCAGGTGCGATTCCGGGCATCATTCTTTCCTTTTACTGAACCGTCAGCCGAAGTTGACATTTTCTTTGCTAAAACCGGCAAATGGTTAGAGGTCGGTGGTTGTGGTATGGTTCATCCCAATGTGTTAAATTATATGAAAATTGATAGCAATGAATATAGTGGATTTGCCTTTGGATTTGGGATCGATCGGCTGGCGATGTTGAAATATGGGGTTACCGATTTGCGCTTGATGTTTGATAATGATGTGGATTTTCTGCGTCAGTTTAGAGGGGTTTAGACGTGAAAATTTCATGGAATTATTTACAGACTTTTTTTGCTAAGCCGCTGGATAAAGATTTAGTCCTTGAACGCCTTACTATGGCCGGGCTGGAAGTTGAAGATGAAAGTGCGGTTGCGCCACAATTTACCGGCGTGGTAGTTGCTGAGGTGATTAGCTGTGAACGCCATCCGGATGCTGATAAATTGTCGTTGTGCCAGGTCAATATTGGTGCTGAAGTGGTTCAAATTGTTTGCGGTGCGGCAAATGTTGCTACTGGGGTCAAAGTTCCTTGTGCTACCGTCGGTGCAGTTTTGCCGGATGATTTTAAGATCACGCCGCGTAAAATGCGCGGGATTTTGTCGCATGGAATGCTTTGCAGTGGCGATGAATTGGGTTGTCCGGATGATGTTGACGGCTTGTTGCTATTGCCTGCTGCTGCACCGGTGGGAGCCGATATTCGTGACTATCTGGGGCTGGATGATATTGTTGTTGAATTTAAAATTACCCCTAACCGCGGAGATTGTTTATCCTATGCCGGGTTGGTACGAGAAATTGCCGCATTAACTGCGGCTGAGGTGAAACCGCAGCTGGTAGTAAACTCTGCTGTAGCAAATAACTCATTGGCATGTTCGTTGTCGGTGGCGGCAAGCTCTGCATGTCCTCATTATGCGGGTTTGGCGATTGAGGGTGTTAATAATGCGGCAATTACTCCACGCTGGTTGAGCGCAGTCCTGACCCGTAGCGGCATTCGGCCAATTTCACCACTGGTGGACATTACCGCCTATGTGATGCTGGCGTTGGGGCAACCAATGCACGCATTTGATTTAACTAAAATTGCTGGTGGAATTGGCGTGCGGATGGCTAAATCCGGCGAACAGTTGCATTTAATTGACGGAAAAGATGTCATGATTGCGCCGGATACTCTGGTTATTACCGACGGTAACGATCAGGTCGTGGCATTGGCTGGCGTCATGGGCGGCTTGGATTCTGCGGTTACTAGCAAAACCAATGCGGTATTTTTAGAAAGTGCTTTCTTTACTCCTGCAGTTATTCATGGCAAAGCCAAACAATATGGCGTGAGTTCGGATGCGGCTTTTCGCTATGAGCGTGGTGTCGATCCCCAGATTCAGCATGATGCACTAAATTTGGCAGCCAAACTAATTGTTGAAGTTTGTGGTGGAACTATTGTTGGTGCGGTACATTTTTCGGCATTGTCAGAAAAAATTAGTTCGCCTAAGATTACCCTTGGTTTTGATGAGATCAATCGTTTTATCGGCGAAGACATCGCTCAGGCGCAAGTATTGTCAATTTTACAGGCGCTGGGGTGTGGTGTTGAACATGATGATAGCAGTTTGACGGTGACGGTACCGAGTTATCGCTTTGATTTGGCGATAAAAGAAGATATCATTGAAGAAATCGTACGGGTATATGGTTATGATCGGGTAGTTTCGCGGATGCCACAATTAACTGCACAGTTTAACCCGCAAAATCAAAAATTATCTCTAAATGCCCAATGCAAGAACTTGCTGGTTGGTTATGGATTTAATGAAATAGTCAGCTATGCTTTTCTGGAGGATAAATTTGCGGCATTCTCTCCGTCAGCTGTGGCTCCGGTGAAATTACAAAATCCAATTGCTGGTTTGACGACGCTACGTACCAGTTTGATTCCTGGGTTATTGAGAGCTTGTCAATACAATGTTAATCGTGGGCAAGGTTCACTTAAGCTGTTTGAATTGGCGCGCGTTTTTCATGGTGAAGATCCGAATCAACAACCGCTTTATCTGGGTGGTTTGATTTATGGTAAAATGCAGCCCTTGAATTGGAATGATAAGACTCGCGATGCCGATTTTTATGATCTGAGTCTGGTTGTCAACCAATTATTAAGTGGTTATGGTGAAGTGGTGCTGAAGCCGTATTCCGAGTGTGAGTTATTCCATCCTGGACGCTGCGCTAAAATTCAATTGGCGAGTCGGGAAATTGGAATTATTGGGCAACTTCATCCACGGCTTGCGGGCGAGCTAGACTTTGTTACTATGCCCTATGCTTTTGAATTGAATTTTGATTTATTGTCACCAATGAATATGCCGACAGTAAAAGCGTGCAGCAAGTTTCAAAAAGTTTCACGGGATATGGCGTTTATTTTGCCGCAAACAGTTGCGGTTGGTGAGGTTTTACGGCAATTGACGGCGTTAGAATTACCGGAATTACGTGAAACACGGGTTTTTGATGTCTTTGTTGGTGGTTCGTTGGCCGCTGATGAAAAGAGTGTAGCATTTAATTTTATATTTCAAGGTGATAAAACCCTTGAAGATGATGAAATTAATGCTAAAATGTCGTTAATTGAGCAAACGGTGATTAAAGAGTTTGCCGGTAGGTTACGTTAATTATTTTATTGAGGTTTATATATGTCTGCTACTGTAACTAAGAATGATCTGATTCAACTGGTTATGGATAATTCCAAATTAACCCGGGTGGATGCGTATCGTCTGGTGGAAGATTTTTTTGATGTAATTATTAAAAGTCTTGAAGATGGTGATGAGGTTAAAGTTTCCGGATTCGGTAATTTTGTATTACGCGATAAAAGTCCACGGGTTGGTCGTAATCCGAAAACCAAGGAAGAATTTCCAATTAATGCTCGCCGTGTGGTATCTTTTCACACTAGTAACCTACTGAAAGAGCAAATTAAAGGCTACAAAGCTGACTAAAATAGCTTAAAAGAGTTTACAAACCAGTGTATTTTATTTACACTGGTTTTTTGTATTTTGTACTAAAGGAATTTATCATGAAATATAAAGTTATTCGGCAGACACTATTGTTTGTGTTATGTAGTGGATGTTTTGCCGTCAGCGGCTGCAAAATAACTCCGGAACCACAAGCTGCAAAAAATCGTCCATTCGTGGAAATGCTGGGGACTTGGAGTAGTGGGACTGTATGCCGTTTAAATATAGCAGAAATAAATGGTCAGCTTTTTGTGCGGGATTTTGTAGCAAAAAATGCACGGCTAAAAGAGGCCCAGTTAACGTCAAAAAAAGAAGGAATAATGATTAATTTTAGTACTCAAGAGTCGACTGTTTTAATTCGAGGAAGCTTGAGTGACGGTAATATGATCATAGAAGAGTATTGTCCAGATATTTTGCACAAAACTAATAATCTATAAATCAAATATTCTAATAATTTACTAAGATTAAATATTATAGTTTAACTATTAATGTTAAAATAACTCCCATCTGTAGCTGGGATATGATTTTGCGTTTTTGATCTGGATAAATACGGTGGTATTCACTTATGGTCAGAGCGGCTGAGATTTTAAATTAAAAGTCGGATGTATCTAATGAGTCGAAGTATCTTGTGTGTATTTGTTAAAAATAGGTTGTTGTAATATGAATAGATTAAAGTTAATGTTTTTATGGTTGTTTTCGCTGCCGTTTTTGAGTGGTTGCAAGGATTTGGTTCTTATTCACTCAAAAGGTGTAATTGGTAAAGATGAGCGCGATCTTATTTTTACCGCGATTGCCTTGATGTTGCTGGTTGTAATTCCTGTAATTATTTTGACCTTGGTTTTTGCGTATAAATACCGAGCATCAAATTCAAAGGCTAAATATGACCCTGAATTTACACATAGTACCAAAATTGAAATAGTAGTATGGGGAATTCCAATCGTAATCATTGGTATATTGGCGGTTATTGTTTGGAAAAGCACCCACGCCTTAGACCCATATAAACCGATTGAGGTTGATGGTGTTAAACCTTTGAATATTCAAGTGGTTGCTCTGGACTGGAAATGGTTATTTATTTATCCTGAACAGCACATAGCTACTGTAAATTATTTGCAGTTTCCTGTTGGTGTTCCGGTCAAGTTTTCGGTAACGGCAGATGCGCCGATGAATTCATTTATCATTCCTCAGCTTGGTGGTCAAATTTACGCAATGGCTGGCATGACCACTCAATTGCATTTGCTTGCTGATGAGCAAGGCGTCTATGATGGACGTGGCTACGTGATCAATGGTAATGGTTTTAATGGTATGCACTTCAAGAGTTATGTTACTTCTCAAGAGGCGTTTGATAGTTGGGTGGAGTCAGTTAAAAGTTCACCGGATAGTTTAACCACCGAGGTATATAAACAGTTGCAAAAACCTACTGAGTACGTACAGCCAAAACTTTATGGGTCAGTGGCAGATAATCTTTTTGATAATATTGTCATGAAATATATGATGCCGGGTATGGAAGATATGCAAGGTATGGGCGCTAAATAACATAGTTTTCGAGGGAATCAGTAATGATTGATTTTTTAGGTAAATTAAATTGGGATGCAATTCCTATCCATGAACCACCTGCGGTAATAGCCGGTGCGGGGATGATCGGTGGTTTTTTATTTCTGGTGGCATTGGTAACCTATTTGAAAAAATGGGGTTACTTGTGGAATGAATGGTTTACTTCGGTAGATCATAAACGGATTGGTCTTATGTATGTTGTAGTAGCTATTGTCATGCTGCTTCGTGGATTCGCGGATGCTGCATTAATGCGTACTCAACAGGCAATTTCAGTTGGTAGTAACTTTGGCTTTTTACCACCGGATCATTATAATCAAATTTTTACCGCCCATGGCGTGATTATGATTTTCTTTGTAGCAATGCCCTTGGTTATTGGTTTAATGAATATAATTGTTCCACTACAAATTGGTGCCCGTGATGTAGCTTTTCCATACCTTAACTCGTTAAGTTTTTGGTTATTCATGGTCGGTGTGGTTTTGATGATGCTGTCACTGGTTGTTGGATCTTTTGCTACTACTGGATGGGTGAACTATGCGCCGCTGTCTGAAAAAATTTATAGCCCCGGTGTTGGGGTAGATTACTATATCTGGGCGCTGCAGATTTCGGGTATCGGGACAACTATCTCGGGTATTAACTTCTTTGTGACTATTATCAAAATGCGCTGCCCAGGTATGACTCTGATGAGAATGCCGGTGTTCACATGGACGGCATTGTGTTCAAATGTGTTGATTATTATTTCATTTCCGATGATGGCTGCAGCAATTGCGCTATTAACGCTGGATCGTTACCTGGGTTTTCACTTCTTTACCGATATGGGTGGTGGTAATCCAATGCTGTACGTAAATCTAATATGGGCATGGGGACATCCCGAAGTATATATTCTGGTTCTCCCAGCATTTGGAATATTTTCTGAAGTTACTTCGACTTTTTCTCGCAAACCGTTATTTGGTTATAAAACCATGGTGTATGCGACAGTTAGTATTACGATATTGTCATTCATTGTTTGGGTTCACCACTTTTTTACCATGGGAGCAGGAGCCAATGTTAATGCTTTCTTTGGAATAATGACGACAATTATTGCGATTCCAACCGGAGTAAAAATATTTAACTGGTTATTTACCATGTTCCGCGGGCGGATTTGGTTTACTGCGCCGATGTATTTTACAATAGGGTTTATTATCACCTTTTCGATCGGTGGAATGACCGGAGTGTTGTTGGCGGTGCCTGGTGCTGATTTTATCTTACATAATAGTTTATTTGTAGTTGCTCACTTTCATAATGTGATAATTGGTGGTGTAGTATTTGCGATTATGGCAGGACTTTCATTTTGGTGTCCAAAAGCGCTGGGCTTTAAAATGAATGAAGGTTTTGGTAAAGCGTCTTTCTGGTTTTGGCTGGTTGGATTTTATGTAGCGTTTATACCGCTATATGTTCTTAGTTTTATGGGCGCAACTCGTCGAATTAGTCACTATGATTATTCAACTGGTTGGCATCCATTATTTGTTATTGCTTTTGTTGGTATGTTGATTATTGCTGTAGGGATTGCGTGTCAAGTTCTGCAAATATTAGTAAGCATCCTTAAAGCAAAACAGAATCAAGATTATACTGGCGATCCTTGGGATGGTCGCACGTTGGAGTGGGCAACTTCTTCGCCGCCGCCATTTTATAATTTTGCACGTATTCCTACTGTGACATCATTAGAGCCGCATTGGGATGCAAAACATAATGCAAAACCAATATTTGATGAAAGTCAACCTTATGAAGATATTCATATGCCACGAAATACCGGCATTGGGGTTTTAATCGGGTTATTTGCTTTTACGCTAAGTTTTGGACTTATTTGGTATATTTGGTGGTTGGTTATAGCTAGCGGCTTAGCAATTTTCGCATGCGTTGTGGCTCGTTCTTTAGATCATGACATTGATTATTATGTACCAGCTAAAGAGGTTGAACGAATTGAAAATGAACTTATGTTACGTAGGAATAAAGCATAATGACTTCACAAATAATAAATAATCATTTAACGGAACATCATGACCATGAAGAAGAGGCTACCTCAAAAGTAGTCTTTGGCTTCTGGATTTATATCATGAGTGACTGTATTTTGTTTGCCTGCTTTTTTGCAACCTATGCGGTTTTGCATACTAGTGTATTTGGCGGACCTGGTCCAAAGGATTTATTTGATTTAAACTATGTAATGATTGAAACATTTTTGTTGCTAACCAGTAGTTTTACCTATGGATTGGCAATGTTAGCTACGACAAAATTGAATAAATCTCAGGCTATGTTGTGGCTGTTCATTACCTTCTTATTGGGGCTTGGCTTCATTGGTATGGAAATAAATGAGTTTCATCATTTGATACTTGAGGGCAATGGTCCGGATCGCAGCGCATTTTTGTCATCTTTCTTTGGTCTGGTCGGCTTGCACGGCTTACATGTTACTTGCGGTCTAATTTGGATGGCAATATTAATGTTTCAAGTATCGACACGGGGCTTGACTGCAATGGTTAATCGCAAATTATCTTGTCTAAGTTTATTCTGGCATTTCTTAGATATTATTTGGATCTTTGTTTTTACCGTTGTTTATTTAATGGGAGTTATGTAAATGTCAGCACATAATGTTTCTTCGGCAACCGGAGCAAGCCATGGTAGTGTCAAATCATATACAATTGGTTTTATTCTATCAATTATTTTGACGATAGTGCCATATTTTATTGTTGTTAAGCATATGCTGCCAGTAGAGGTCATGGCTATTGTTGTCTTCGTGCTTGCTATTGGTCAGCTATTTATCCAATTGGTGTTTTTTCTGCACTTAAATAGCTCATCCGAGCAGCGCTGGAATTTGATAACAATTATGTTTACAGCGGTAGTTTTGTTGATATTGGTTATAGGTACCATTTGGATTATGTGGAATCTTAACTACAACATGATGGATCATGATATGATGTCGCATTCATCAATGTAATTATTAACAATTGGATGAATTTTTTCAAGTAAAATCTCCCACTAATTAGCGGGAGATTTTTCCCATTAGTAAATTATACTATTGTAAGAACTAAGCTTCTTGGGTGAATCATAAGGTGGTGTTTAGGTGATTAGAAATTTTATTTCAGTGACTAAGCCGGGAATAATAATGGGTAATGTCATTACCTTGTCTGGCGGCTTCTTTTTGGCTTCGCGGGGAGTGATTAATTATTGGCTACTACTAGCTACGATTGTTGGGATTTCATTGATAATTGCTTGTGGCTGTGTCATTAATAATTATATTGATCGCGATATTGACGGTTTGATGAAACGGACACAAAAACGGGTATTGGTAAAAGGACTTATTTCTCCGCGTGCGATCTTTATTTATGCTTTTTGTTTGGGAGCTTTAGGTACTGGGGGCTTGTTATTTTGCACCAATATCTTAGCCACGCTGTTAGCATTATCCGGATTATTCGTTTACGTTGTAATTTATACTATGGTTTTAAAACGGAACTCGGTTTTATCTACTGTCGTTGGTAGTATTTCAGGCGCCATCCCGCCATTAGTTGGTTATTGTGCGGCAACTAATCATATTGATGCTGGGGCAATAGTTCTATTTATCATGTTATGTTTGTGGCAAGTGCCTCATTCATATGCAATTGCAATTTTTAGGTTTGAGGATTATGTCGCAGCCAAAATTCCTGTGCTGCCGGTTAAAAAAAATATATTAGTTGCTAAGTTTCATATGTTACTGTTTGTATTTTTATTTGTTGTAGCTAGTGTTTCATTGTATTATTTTGGATATGTCGGTCGGAGTTACCTTGCGATTGCGCTAATGCTGGGTTTGTTATGGTTGTTTCTCTCTGCTAAGGGGTTTGTTGTTGCAAACACTACTAGATGGGCGCGGCAAATGTTTTTTTTATCGATATTGATAATCACCATTTTATCAATTGCTATGGCAATAAACTATATATAGAAAAATATTTAAATGGCTGATAAGGTAGCATCAAAGAAGATATTACTTATTGTTTTTATCACGATATTTCTTGATATGCTGGGAATGGGAATAATTATCCCGGTGATTCCCAGTTTATTCGCACCTAATTCAGGTTATGAATTTTCGCATCATTTTCTAACTTTCTCGAATAATTATGCTTTGGTTGGCTGGCTCACTGCGATTTACCCCTTGATGCAGTTTGTTTTTACGCCTTTACTCGGGCAGGCTGCTGATCGTTACGGTCGCCGAAAAGTTTTAATTTACTCTGTTTGTGGTACCTTCATATCCTATCTTTTATTTGCCTACGCGGTGGTTTTGCATAGCCTTGAATTAATGTTTATTGCCCGCTTGATTGACGGTCTAAGTGGGGCTAATATCGCCATTGCACAAACAATAATCAGTGATGTTAGTGAAGAGAAAAATTTAGCCCGAAATTTCGGACTAATTGGGGCTGCAATCGGCTTGGGGTTTGTTCTGGGGCCATTTTTAGGAGGTGTGCTTGCCGATGGTCATTTATCTGCTTATTTTTCACCGGTGCTCCCTTTTTTGCTTACTGCCTCATTAAGTATGGCTAACCTAATTTTGCTGATATTTGTTCTACCTGAAACATTGTCTGAAGTAAAGACTGGTAAAATAATTTTAGTGCAACCAGTAGTTAATTTAATGAGTATTGTTAAATTGAAGCAGGTTAATAAACTGATTTTAATTATTTTTACCCTTAATGCCGGTTTTGCATGCTTTACTGCTTTTTGGGGTATCCTTCTTGCCGCGAAGTTGCATTTTACCAGTTTTGCTATCGGGAAGTTTTTTGGTTACTTGGGTATTATGATTATTTTTGCCCAAGGGGTTGTTGTGCGTCGCCTGTCTGGGAAGGTTTCTGCCGTAAAAATACTACAAATATCCTTATTTGGGGTTGGCTGTGTCTTAGTGGGATTTTATTTTGGAGTGAGCAATACTTCGATTTTGTTGATCAATTTTCTAGTTCCGATGCTGGCTTTATTTATGGCACTTAGTAAAGCGTTTAGCATGTCATTATTAAGTCAAAATACTCCTAGTGGGATGCGTGGTACAGTGATGGGGATCTCCAGTAGTAGCAATGCTCTGGCGCAGGCGCTGCCTGTTTTAGTTGCCGGTTATTTTGCGGCACATTACTCGACTTTGCCGATATTGCTGGGGGCCGCGATTATTTTTATTGGATGGGGGTATTTTCTAGTGCAAAGTCCTACTCAATTACTCAACTATAACCACAAAAAAAATGTGTAAATTTCCCCAGTGTTTTACTCTGGTATATTATAATCACGGGATGATGAAAACAAATCGTAATTCATTGGGAAAAGCTAAGCAGTATTGGAAAGAGATACTGCTATTGCTGGTAATCAAAGCAGTTTTATTGACCGGACTGTGGTATGAGTGCTTTCGTACTCCATTAGTTCTGGATGATAAGGCTGCTGGTGAGCACATTCTTCGTTAACTTTTAAGGTGGAAAACTATGGATGCTTTAGTTGATTTGTCGCGATTACAGTTCGCGATAACGGCGATGTATCATTTTATATTTGTACCGTTGACTCTCGGTATGACGTGGTTGCTAGTTATCATGGAAACAATCTATGTAATGACTGGTAAAGAGATTTATAAGGACATGACCAAATTTTGGGGTAAATTGTTCGGGATTAACTTCGCAATTGGGGTTACAACCGGTTTGACAATGGAATTCCAATTTGGTACTAACTGGGCATATTACTCTCATTATGTGGGGGATATTTTTGGTGTCCCATTGGCGATTGAAGGTCTGATGGCATTCTTCTTGGAATCTACTTTTATAGGTATGTTCTTTTTTGCTTGGGATCGTGTTTCTAAAAAACAACATTTACTGTTTACCGTATTGGTAGCAATTGGGTCTAACCTTTCAGCCTTGTGGATCTTGGTTGCCAACGGTTGGATGCAGAATCCAGTGGGTACAGTCTTTAACCCGATTACTATGCGGATGGAAATGGAAAATTTTGCTAGCGTGCTGTTTAATCCAGTTGCGCAGGCTAAATTTTTCCATACCGTTTGTGCTGGTTATGTAACCGCTTCCGTGTTTGTATTGGGTATTTCATCATTCTATCTGATGAAGAAACGTGATTTACCTTTTGCTCGACGTTCATTTAAAATTTCAGCAATGTTTGGGTTATTTGCATCAATTGCTTTAATCATTATGGGTGATCAATCGGGTTTGGCAGTATTTCATAGCCAGCCATCTAAATTAGTAGCAATTGAGGGAATCTGGCAAACTGAAAAAGCACCAGTAGGTTGGTCGATAATTGCGTGGCCGGATCAAGCAACTCGCTCAAATTCTTTTGATGTTAAAATTCCATATGTTGGTAGTTTGATTTTAACGCATAATCTCACTGAAGATATTAAAGGTGCTGATGAGATTATTGCTGAAAATAAAGATCGGATTATTAAAGGTCAGCAAGAGTTGATGTTGTTGGAGCAATTCCGTCAAAATCCTCATGATACAGCATTGGTGCAGCAGATTCAGGCTAATTCAGCGGATATTGGTTATGGTTTATTATTGAAAAAATATACTGATAACGTAGCCAATGCAACTCCTGAAATGATTGATAAAGCAGCCAATGATACGGTTCCAACTTCTTGGCCGTTATTCTATACCTTCCGGATTATGGTTGGTCTAGGTTTCTCGTTCTTCCTGTTGTTTGCTTTAGCAACCGCATTCTCGGCTGGTAAACGCAGCTCATTTGAAAGCAAAACTTGGTTGTTGAAATGGTCGTTGTGGTGGATTCCGACTCCATGGATTGCCTGCTGGAGCGGTTGGTTTGTGGCTGAGTATGGTCGCCAACCATGGACAATTTTTGGAATTTTGCCGACTTACCAATCAGTATCTAGTTTAACTAGTGGTGAATTAGCATTCTCATTAACCGGCTTTATCACTATCTACACTCTGTTGTTTATAGTTGAGGTTTGGTTGATGTTTAAATATGCTAAGCTAGGACCATCAAGTCTTGGTACCGGTAAATATCATTTTGAGAAAAACTAAGGAGTGCTAACATGGAATATGCTATTCTGCGCATAATTTGGTGGGTGTTAGTGGCGGTATTAATGATCGGTTTGATGATCATGGACGGTCACGATATGGGTGTTGGTACCTTATCTCCATTTGTCGGTAAAACTGACTCTGAGCGGCGCGCTGCGATTAATTCGGTTGCTCCGCATTGGGATGGTAACCAAGTTTGGTTTATTACTGGTGGTGGTGCAGTTTTTGCGGCATGGCCATTGGTTTATGCGGCGTCATTCTCAATGTTGTATATTGCGATTTTGGCGGTGTTGTGGACATTGTTTCTACGGGCTCCAGCATTTGATTATCGCTCTAAAATTGAGAATCCAAAATGGCGTGCGACTTGGGATTGGGTGTTATTTGTCGGCTCTGCGGTACCGCCATTATTATTTGGGGTTGCAGTTGGAAATGTGCTATTAGGTGTGCCGTTCCATTTTGATGACAATATGCGCTTAGTCAGTGATGCAAGTAATCCATTAATGGGGTTCTTGGGCTTATTGTCACCTTTTGCTTTACTCTGTGGTTTAGTGTCATTCTGTATGACTGCTGCTCATGGTGGGGTGTTCTTGAGTCTGCGGACTGAGGGTGCGATGCAGGCACGGGCTAAAAAAGCGGTAACGATCTTCTCAATTCTTGCCATTGTGTTATTTGCGGTCGGCGGATTTATGGTTGCACACATTAATGGTTATGTGGCAAGTGCGTTGGATCCAAATGGACCATCTGATCCATTGTTGAAAACTGTAACGGTTGAAGCTGGTGCGTGGTTAAATAATTATAAAGCTTTTCCAATTGCAATGATTGTTCCGGCGTTAGGATTTATTGGTCTTCTGTTTTCAATGATCTTCAATGCTAAAAACAAATCTGGTATTGCGTTTATCTTCAGTGGTTTGGGTATGGCAGGTATTATTTTGACTGCAGGCGTTTCAATGTTCCCATTCATTATGCCTTCTAGCAGCGTGCCGGCAAGTAGTTTGACTGCTTTTGATGCAACATCTTCTGAGCACACATTGTTCTTGATGTTAGTGGCGGCAATTATTTTTACACCAATTGTACTGGCATATACTTCTTGGGTGTATTCAATTATGCGTGGTAAATTGACTACTGCTAAAATTGAAGAAAATTCTCGGTCGATGTACTAAAAGGAGCTTGAGATGTTAGTATTGATTTGGGCTATTTGTGTTTTTCTTGGTGTGCGGGTAACTGCGAAAAGCTTGGCACGTCAGGAACAGGATCCGACTTTATTAAATAAATAATTTCGTAGAATCTAGTCAATATAAAAGAACCTCCGCTAACTATCGGAGGTTTTTTTATATTTTGCTGAAATCGCTGAAAATACGGTATAATCTATGATATTTTTTTTTAAATAATAGTAATTGGTTTTATTACTCTTTGTTTTTCTTTAAGAATGTCGGCAAAGGGTTTAATCATGTTTGAGTAATACAAGATAACGAGGCAATAATGACAGTTTATTCAGTAAAAGAGTTGTTAAATAATGCAGCACAAGTCGGTAGTCAGGTAACTATTAAAGGTTGGGTTCGCAATCGGCGTGATTCTAAACTAGGGCTTTCTTTTGTTACCGTAAATGATGGTTCTTGTTTTGATAATATTCAGGTGGTGGCAGAGAATAGTCTAGCCAATTATGCTAGTGAAATTTTAAATTTAACCAAAGATTGTGCGGTAATTGTTACTGGAAAACTGGTAGCTTCAGAAGGAGCTAGTCAGGCAGTTGAAATTAAAGCTGAACAAGTTGATGTTTGCGGTTTTGTTGAAAATCCTGATACCTACCCGATTTCACCTAAGCGTCATACTGTTGAATATTTGCGCGAGCATGCCCATTTACGGATTCGTACCAACTTAATTTCATCAGTCATGCGTGTGCGCAATACCGTTTCAATGGCGGTTCATGAATATTTGCAGCAAAATGGCTTTTTCTGGGTTCATACACCGTTAATTACTGCTTCGGATTGCGAGGGTGCTGGCGAATTATTTAAGGTTTCCACCTTGGATTTTAAAAATCCACCGCGCGATGCCTTAGGTAACATTGATTATAAGCAGGATTTCTTTGGGCGGGAAACTTATTTGACAGTTTCCGGACAACTAAATGTAGAAACCTATTGTATGGGCTTATCTAAAGTTTATACTTTTGGTCCGTCATTTCGTGCTGAGAACTCGAATACGACCCGCCATTTAGCTGAGTTTTGGATGGTTGAGCCGGAAATTGCTTTTGCCAATTTGATGGGAAATGCTGCGGTTGCGCAAGGGATGCTCAAACACGTCTTTAAGACGGTGTTGGAAAAAAATTCCGATGATATGAATTTCTTTGCGCAGTTTATTGATAAAGATGTAGTAACCCGGCTGGAAAAAATGGTAACCGATGATTTTGAAATGATAACTTATACTGATGCGATTGCACGTTTGGAAAAATCTGGACAGAAATTTGAAAATCCACTTTATTGGGGTGTGGATATGGCATCAGAGCATGAACGATTTTTATGTGAAACATTAATTGGCAAGCCAACGATTGTGACTAATTATCCCAAAGATATCAAAGCCTTTTATATGCGACAAAATGAAGATGGTAAAACCGTGGCAGCGATGGATATTTTGGCACCGGGTGTAGGTGAAATTATCGGTGGTTCACAACGCGAAGAACGCTATGATGTATTGGTGCAACGGATGCAGGAAATGAATATTGATCCAACTGGTTTAGGCTGGTATCTTGATTTGCGCCGTTATGGAACGGCTATCCACTCCGGCTTTGGTTTAGGTTTGGAACGTGCAGTAAGTTATATCACTGGGGTGCAGAATATTCGCGATATTATTCCATTCCCAAGAACGCCTAAAAGTGCTGCTTTCTAATTGAA
This sequence comes from Pseudomonadota bacterium, assembly GCA_052033675.1. Taxonomy (GTDB): domain Bacteria; phylum Pseudomonadota; class Gammaproteobacteria; order Burkholderiales; family UBA11063; genus Aquella. The sequence continues at coordinate 31,847 of JBPOJK010000029.1, read as the reverse complement.
TTATCGACAGGAAAAATTATGATTAAGAAAATTTATAATACCGGATTAAAAGTACTACCTTGTTTTGGTGCGGTTGTGCTGGCTGCTTGTGGATCGGGTACACCCAATAGTGTGTCACTAACTGCGACACAAGGTGCTTGTGTTACAGCCTCTTACCCAGGATATGAATCTGTTGCCACGGCTTATTCTGCTGCCTACCCGATGAATGCCAGTTTACCTGGAACTTCGCCGTATTGTGTAGCGTTAACTTTGACCAATAATAATAGTGGAACTAATGCTAATAACATTCAGGTGGCTAATGGTGGATTAACCGTTACCTATGGTTCGCCGACCAATACTACTTATAATTTGGTTGATTTTAATGCTGCAGGTATTTCACAAAGTACTTTTCCATATGCGGTCTATCAAAGTGCCTATAATGTTGCTTTATTTGATCCAAACAATTGTGTTACCACGATTGGTGCCAAGGTGCAAACTCTGAATAAAGGCGGTGGCGCTTGTACGTTCTATCTGCAGTTGACTGGTGAATCATTGCCGGTTGGGGTTTATCCCCTGGGTGTAACGGTAAATTACACCAATGGTAATAGCTACCAAACTACTTCGGTGGCGTTAAATCAGCGTTCAAATTTATATGTTGGCGGTAATTTAAGTTTAAATCTTGGCCTAACTAATGCGCAGAGTCAGACCAATTCGCAAAGTACTGCTAATTCGGTTACTTATGCTGGTTATCCAGGTAGCGTTGCTGTGACGGCTTTGACTCGTGATCCATATGGTAATGTTTATGCAGGTGATTTGGTTGGTGCTATTTACAAATATAATGGGGAATCTGCAACTTCTTGGTATAAAATGGTTACCGCGGCACCTGGTACGCCGACATTGGCAATGACTAGTGATGCGTTAGGTAACATTTATTTTGCTGATTACGGTGGTGCAGTCTATCAATTATCAGCAACTAGCGGTGCGGTAATTTCGTTAGGTTCGATTTCTTCTATTTCGACAACAAAACCAACTAGTATTCAGTTGTCGCCGGATAATTCAACTCTTTTAGTATCTGCGGGTAGTAATATTTATAGTTGCTCACTTGTTCCAGTCGGATCAACTTCCTGTAATGGAACAATTTATGCCGAAGCACCGGAATCTATTAACCAGATGATCTATACCAATACCGTATCGATCGGAACTACCAATGATTTTTATTCTCAAGCTGGAGGGACTTGGTCTCCGCCATATATTGGACTAACCGGTCAGAATGTTACTGGAATCGCATATACTGGAGGTAGTTCTCCAACGTGGTTTGCCACCGTTGATGAGGCTGAGTCTGTAAATAGTTCAGTTTATTATGAAAGTGCTGGAACTAGTAATACTTTTACACCTTTTGCCGGTAGTACCGGAATGATATTATCCGGTCAAGATCCACAGCTGGTGTTGGATTCTGCTCAAGGTGTTTTTGTCGCCGGAGTTGCGCTAATGAGTAACGATTTCAGCGGAAGTACTTATTTAGCTTATATACCTGCACAGTATTTAGGTGTGGCGGCTAGGAAATGGACGCCAATTACTGGTGTTTCTGGGCAGATTATTTCTATGCAAACTGCTTCACAACTAACAAACTATTAATATATTATGAAATGCGAATTATGAAAAGACTATTGGCTCTAATAAGCGGACTGTTGTTGGTTGCTTGTAGCGGAAATGCAAATATCCAGTTTAGCTCACAGATGGGGCAGTGCAAAGATGGAATAACTCAGGCTCCCTATTGCATGGCGATGACAATACAGAATAACGCTGGTGGACAGAACTGGATTAATAGTACTAATTTTCCAATTAGTAACTTATCGCTGGCAGTTGGTGGAGTGAATAATGTTAATTATCCTACCTCACAAGGGTCGCTTTATGATCCAAACAACTGTTTAGGAGGTACAATTTCACCCGGTGGGCAATGCACTTTTTATATGCAGCTTAGTAGTGAGTCTGCGCCGGTTGGTAGTCATCTTCCGGTGATAGTAACCGCCAGTTATACGATAAATGATACTTTGTTTGGTGGTCTTAGCGGCAGCGGCAATTCTAGCGGCAGCTCGTCAACTACTGTTTATGAAACGCCTGCATTAATGTTATCCTCTACCCAAGGGTGGATTGAATCTTACAGTATTTTTGGCTTAGGTTTGCCGTATCGTGGTGAGTCATCTGAGTATACTGCGTATGTAGCGGCAAATGATAATTATTATGGCTTTCTATATTTGGGTGGTAATAATGGCATTTATTTCTCCAATGAAAGTGGTTATGTTGGTAATGCTACTAAATCATCGAGTACTCTTACCGGCGCGGGTAATTTAACTGTTTCTGGAACTACGATTTTTGCGACACCAATAAATATATCAACGTTACCGGGAATTTATTCTGCAGGTTTGATACAAGAGTCGTTTAATTGGGCTACTTATGTTACATCTGGTTTAAATACCGCAACTAAATCAAATGTCTCGGCCACTAATGGTAGCGTTTTTTATTATACAACCGGACAATTTGTGCAGGCGTGTGGACCTATTTCAACCACCACCAATGTCTGTGCTACAGAGGGGCAGTTGATTAGTGGTATTACTTCATTGGGATATTCGCAGCTGGGAGCTACCGCAGGAAACGTTGCATTAACTGGTCTAGTGGTTGGAACAGCAAATGGCTTGTTTGCGGAATCTGGGACAGGATATTCTCCAACCAATGGCTGGGTGCAATTTATTGATGAATCGGGGAATTACATTAATAGTAATATAAATAAAATCACAGCAGATAGTTATAATAATCTATATATCGCAGATAATTTAGGAAATATCTATATTACAGGTTCGGGACAGGGTAATAAGGCCACAAAAATGGCAAATTTGGGCATTGTTTCGCCAGGCATCGTGGCAATGGTTGCAGATTTATCCGGTCAAAATTTATACTTGGGGACTGCGGGTAGCAATGTCTATGCTTGTGCTATATTGGGCGGTAGTTGTACTCAAATAATTCAAGGCAGCAAGACTAGTTTTGGTTCCGCAAATTTGTTGGGCTTAAATATTGTTACTTCGTTAACCAATTATTAGGATTTGCATGAGCTATAACTTCAAGGTGGCGAAATTTTATACCACGGTGAATGATTTACAGCATTTGCCACGACTAAATAAAGAAATAGCGATTGTCGGGCGCTCCAATGCCGGGAAATCGAGCTTATTAAATACGCTCACCAATCAAAATCGGTTGGCGTATACTTCAAAAACCCCCGGGCGAACGCAACACATTAATTATTTTGAAGTTGATACTGGTGTGTGTTTGGTGGATTTGCCAGGTTATGGTTATGCCAAAGTGCCGGAAGAGATTCGTCGGCACTGGGTGGATTTATTGGGCAATTATTTGCAAACCCGAGCCGAATTGGTTGGGTTGGTGGTGATTATGGATGCCCGTCACCCGCTAAAAGACCTTGATTTACAAATGCTGGAATTTTTTGCGGTAACCGGAAAAGCATTGCATGTTGTGCTATCCAAGGCAGATAAATTAACCAATCAGGAACGAAGTGCTACCTTGCGTAGTGTTCAGCAACGGGTTGCCGACTATGGATTTACCGAATTAAGCGTCCAACTTTTTTCTTCCTTAAAGAAAACCGGGGTTGACGAATTGGCGCTTAAATTAAATGAGTGGTTAGAATAAAAAAATGCTATCGTAAAAGATAGCTTTTTTTAAGATATTACCAAGTGCTAGCATTCAAATACCTTGAGAGTATTTGAATGCTAGACTAGCGTTACATGATGTTTTGCACTTGCTCGCGAATTTGTTCGATCAATACTTTGAGATCAACTGCGCGGCTGGTGGTTTCTAGCGCTACTGATTTGGAGCCAAAAGTATTGGCTTCGCGGTGCATTTCCTGACAAATAAAATCCAAGCGTTTGCCGATTTGACCGCCTTTGGTTAATAAATCTTTTACTTCGGCAACATGTGCGCTTAAGCGATCAAGCTCTTCATGAACATCGACTTTTTGACAGAAAAAAGCAAACTCTTGTTGAAGACGGTTATCATTAGCTTCGGTATCTCCTAGGACATCAAGTAAGCGCTGGCGTAATTTCTGACGGTAATCACTAATTATGTTTTCCAATAGTGGTTTTGCTTCCGTAACTATTCCGGCAATTTCATCAAGGCGCGTAATTAGAAAGACTCTTAATTTGCTACCTTCTGCGGCTTGTGTTGCGGCAAAAGTTGCTAATAATGTTTTAAACCCATCAAACAGACCGCTTTTTAACTCCTCAAGATTGTATTCTTCTTGTTTTAACATCCCCGGAACCGCTAAAATTTGTGCGGCTGAAGCCGGTTGCGGATTTTTTAATTGATCATCAACTGCATTAAGTAGTGTTAAATATTGGCTTAATAGCTGATTATTAATCGCCAGTGTAGAGGAATTGTCTTTATTTTCTTTAAAGAAAATTTTAACATCAATTTTTCCGCGGCTGATTTTTTCACCAATCAAGGTACGCAGCTGGTTTTCCAAGGGTTTTAATTCCTCGGCGGTTTTGATAGTTACATCTAAAAAGCGATGGTTAACCGATTTAATTTCCAATTGCAGAATTAAATTGTTAATTTGCAATGGCGATGCCGCGTAACCAGTCATGCTAAAAATCATAATTTTTCTTTCAGGGTTTTTATGTTAAAATACAGCCCATTATTGTAACATAATCAGGTTGTTTGCACCGGTTGAGTTGCTGTGTAGGGTTGCTAAAAGAGCCTTTTACATGGATATCACGGTGTATCGACCAATTTTGCTAGTGAGGTGTTCTTATGCCGCAAGTGATTGTCTATTCTAAGGAAACGTGTCCGTATTGTGTAATGGCGAAAAATTTGCTAAAACAAAAAGGGGTTGCCGACATTCAGGAAATTCGGATTGATTTGCAGCCGGAAGAGCGGGATATTATGATTGAGAAAACCGGTCGGATGACTGTGCCGCAAATTTATGTTGGTAATTTTCATGTCGGTGGTTTTGATGATCTGGCAAAATTAAATCGTAGCGGTGAATTAGATAAATTACTGGCAGGATAATGCGATTTTAAATGTTTCGATAATATTCTTAGGGGTTACTAATTAATTATCAGTTTTTCTGGAAGGAATTTAAATGACTGAACAAAATAATCAACCGGTTTTTAGCTTGGATAAAATTTATATTAAAGATTTGTCGTTGGAAGTGCCAAATGCACCGAAAATTTTCTTGAATCGTGAGCAACCAAATATTGAATTGAATATTAGTTTTAATACTGAACAAATTGAAGATGGCGTTTACCAAACAGTATTACATGCTGTAGTTAATGCTAAAATTGGCGAAGAGCAAATGTTTTTGGTTGAAGCCGATCAAGCCGGTATTTTTCAATTAAGAAATATTCCCGCTGAGCAAATTGATTTAATTCAAAATATCGAATGTCCAAATATGTTGTTCCCTTACTTACGCGAAGCAATTACTGATTTGACTACTCGTGCGGGTTTCTTGCCGGTGGTGTTGGCACCAATTAATTTTGCGTATTTGTATCAACAAAAACAAGCGCAAGAAGCAGCACAAAATACTGCTGCCAACGTTCCAACTATTAACTAAGCGGAAGTAGTTGCAATGAAAATTGCGGTTTTGGGAGCCGGATCTTGGGGTTCGGCTCTTGCTATTGCTATGAGCCATGTTGCACCAGTTGTGCTCTGGACACATAATCCTTTGCAGCTGGCGTCTTTACAGATCTCGCGCAATAATCCCCATTATTTACCGGAAACAATTTGTTTTCCCAAAAATGTTAGCTTTAGCGGTGATTTAGCAGATTGTCTGGCTGCCGATTTATTGGTATTGGCGGTGCCGTTAAATGCAATTCGTGGGGTGATTGGGCAATTAAAACAGATTTGCTTGGACAAATTCCCGGATTTATTTCTGGTTAGCAAAGGTTTTGAAGCTGGTAGTGGATTGTTGCCGCATCAGATTATTCAGGAAGAGCTGCCAGAGTATACCAATTATGGTTTGCTGATCGGTCCATCATTTGCCAAGGAAGTAGCACTGAGTTTACCGACTGCGATTACCTTGGCTGCGCCATGCTTAGACTTTGCGGTTAAGTGGATGGAGCGCCTGCAGAAAATTCCAAATTTCCGGATTTATGCTCATGACGATGTTATCGGTAGCGAAGTTGGTTCGGCGGTAAAAAATGTGCTGGCAATTGCGGTTGGTATTTCCGATGGTCTTGGACTTGGGTTTAATGCACGTGCCGGCTTAATTACCCGCAGTTTGAATGAATTAGCTGCGTTGGTTTTGGCTTTGGGTGGGCGGCGTGAAACTATTTATGGTTTGACTGGCATCGGTGATTTAATTTTAACCTGTACCGGCGATTTATCGCGAAACCGTAAGGTTGGTCAAGAATTGGCAACCGGAAAAACTATTGAACAGATTTTGCAGGAATTGGGACATGTTGCCGAAGGCGTGTTAACGGCTAAAGAAATATATTTACAAGCGCTTAAAATGAAGATTGATATGCCGATTGTGACGGCGGTGTATAACATAATTTATCAACAGGCAGATATTCGTTGCGAAGTATTTAATTTATTGACACGGGAACCTAAACCGGAATTTTTGGATAGATGATATGAAAAAATTTATAGCGTTGGCGTTAACTGCCGCAGTTAGTTGTGCTTATGCCGATTCTTCCGAGCTTAATACATTTTTAGCGCAGGCTAAAACCTTGAAAGCGGATTTTACCCAAACCGTTATTTCCGGTAAAAAGACCCGGACTAGCGTTGGAACGATGGAAATTGAACGGCCGAATAAATTCCGCTGGGAATATACTGCCGAACAACAATTAATTGTCAGTGATGCCAAAAATATTTATATTTATGATAAACCATTGCAGCAGGTAACGGTTAAAGCGTTGGGGCAGTCGTTGGATAAATCTCCGGCCGCAGTATTGGCTGGTGCTAATAACGTCCAAAAATTATACGTTGTTAATGATATTGGTAGCTCCAAAAAAGATGGTTTAAAGTGGGTGGAAATTTTGCCGAAGGCGCAAAATGATAACAATGGCTTTCAACGAGTAGCGATGGGGTTTAATCCACAGCATCAGTTATCAACAATGGAGTTCATTGATAATTTTGGTAATCATACCATTTTAAAATTTTCTAATTTACAAACCGGTATAAAATTACCGGAGAGTGATTTTAAATTTACACCGCCAGCAGGGGTCGATGTCTCGCAGCAATAAATTATTATGATTTACGGATGTGATGTTACGCATGATGAAGGATTTGCCGCTAAGTTATTGATTTTTCCTCATGGCTTGCTGATTTTACGCTCACAATCAGCGCGCAAAATCATTAAACTCAATAAATAATAAAATCTTATGAAATTTAGCAACTAAAAAGTTATTACGCATGAAACATAAAGTCAAACAAATACATTTTATTGGTATCGGTGGAGTAGGGATGTCGGGAATTGCCGAGATTCTGCATAACCTTGGTTATATCGTCACCGGCTCCGATGCTGGGGCTAGCTACAATACCGAACGCTTGCAAAATATCGGGATTAAAGTCGCGATTGGGCACGCTGCCGATAATGTCGGCTCAGCGGATGTGATCGTGGCTTCGACGGCGATTAATCCGGAAAATCCTGAAATTGTCTATGGTAAAGAACAGCACATTCCAATTGTACCTCGCGCAATGATGCTGGCTGAATTGATGCGCTTTAAATATGGAATAGCGATTGCCGGAACTCACGGTAAAACGACCACCACCAGCCTGGCGGCGGAGGTCTTGAAAGAGTGCGGACTGGATCCAACCTTTGTTATCGGCGGGAAATTAGCGACTACCGGATCTAATGCCAAACTTGGTGCTGGTGATTATTTGGTTGCCGAAGCTGATGAATCGGATGCCTCATTCTTATTGTTAAGTCCGATGATTTCAATAATTACTAATGTCGATCTAGATCATATGGATACTTATGATCACGATGAAAATAAGCTTAAACAGGCGTTTATTGATTTTCTTCACCGGCTGCCGTTTTACGGACGGGCAATTGTTTGTAATGAAGATAAGCGCATCCGCGAAATTTTACCTTTAGTCCAACGGCAGATAACTACCTATGGCTTGAGCGAAAATAGTGATATTTATGCTAGTGATATTGTTGCCGATGGCAATTTTATGCAATACACCGTTCATATCCAGGAGTCGGGGAAAAGCTATCCGATTCGGGTCAATATGCCGGGGATTCATAATGTCTTAAATTCATTAGCGGTAATTGCAATGGCGCTCGAATGCGGCGGCGAAATCGACAAAATTGCGGCGGGATTGCATGGTTTCCACGGTGTTGGTCGTCGTTGTCAGCATTATCCGCTATTGCAAAAAGATGGCAAGACTGCATTATTGATTGATGATTATGGGCATCATCCGGTTGAAGTTGATGCTACGCTTAAAGCCTTGCGGGCGGCTTATCCGGATAAAAGAATGGTGTTGATTTTTCAGCCGCACCGCTACACCCGTACGCGGGATTTATTTGATGATTTTGTCCGAGTGTTGGCGCAGGTAGATCAGTTAATCTTATTGGAAGTTTATGCGGCAGGAGAAGCACCAATTGCCTTGGCCGACGGTCGTGCCTTGATGCGCGCCTTACGCTTATTGGGAAATGAAAATGTGGTATTTGCTGAAACATTGGAAGAAGCGCGGGAACGATTATTTAATTTGCTTAATGATAATGATTTAGTAATTACAATGGGCGCTGGTAGTGTCGGTAAGCTACCTGCGCTATTACTTAGTTAGAACAGATGGAAATGATGATGAGTAAATATGGTAAGGTTGCGGTAGTGATGGGTGGTGATACCACCGAACGTGAAGTATCGCTGATGAGTGGTAAGGCAATTTTGGATTCGCTATTAAAAAGCGGCGTGGACGCCTTTGCTTTTGATCCGGCACAAGAGCCGCTAGCGAACCTCAAGAAATATGCTGTTGATCGCGCATTATTGATTATTCATGGTAAGAATGGTGAGGATGGTAAGCTGCAAGGGGCGATGGAGTATCTCGGGATTCCTTATACTGGTTCTGGGGTGATGGCGAGTAGTATCGGAATGGATAAATATCGCACCAAACTAATTTGGCAGGCACTGGGGATTCCGGTGGCTCGCTCGCAATATGTTGAAAAAGAATCATTTAACGCTGAGACTTTTGAGCTGCAGGTTAAATTACCGGTAGTGGTAAAACCTGCTGACGATGGTTCAACTTTGGGATTGACCAAAGTTTATGAAACTGACAAGTTGCTTCCGGCACTTGAATATGCGTTTGCCAAATCAAAAAAAGTCTTGGTGGAAGAATTGATTGTTGGTGCCGAATTTACAATTCCGATTATTGATGGCAAAGTTTATCCGCTGATTAAAATTGAAGCACCAAATGGTGAATATGATTTCGAACATAAATATTACAGCGATGAAACAGTATATTTATGTCCGTTTGATTTGGGTAAATTACAAGCTCAGGTAGAAGAATTGGCTCTGCGTGGCTATCATGCACTGGGTGCCAGTGGGGTAACCCGCTTGGATTTTATGATTGATAAAGACCATAATATTTATTTTCTTGAAATTAACACTCTTCCAGGAATGACTGGTCATAGTTTGGTACCGCAATCGGCAGCGGTTACTGGAATAACGTTTGACCAGCTGTGCCTGATGATTTTGGATGGTGCCGGACTTGGCAAGTAAACAACGGCGTTTAAGTTTTGATAATGCAAAATTTAACAATCGCCTGGCTTATTTGATTAATTTTTTGAGTGTTGCAATTCTGATTTTTTGCGGGATTGTCTATACTGTGCGCTATTGGTTTGTTGTGCACAAGATTACGATTGAGGGACAGATTAATCATGTGACGCCGGTGCAGTTGTCATATGTTGCCCATAATCGCTTGCATGGTACGATGTTTACCTTGGATATCGCCGAATTAAAAAGCGAATTTGAGCAGTTGCCGTGGGTTAAACAGGTGAGCGTTAAACGCAAATTTCCTTCAACAATTATTGTTTCATTAGTGGAATATAAGGCGATTGCGCGGATTAATGACGATTATCTTTTGGCGGAAGACGGCGAAGTATTTAGTGGTGCTGATGCCAATATTGAATTGCCGGTTCTGTATGTCGATAACAGCCACGCTGATATGGCATATACTAAATATCTGGAAATTGAGAAGATTTTGAGTGCTCATGGTGAACATATCGACCGTTTGTGGTTTAATAATTTACCATTGGTTAAATTTACCACTAAAAATAATTTAAACATAACTATGTGTGATAGTGCCGCTACCGATAAATTGCAAATTTTGAATTCACAGTGGGATGCATTACATAAATTAAATCCCAATTTAACTAGTTTAAATTTCTGTTATAAAAATGCGGTGGCGATTAATTCACCTAATTCAGCAATTAATACAAGTAAAATAATTAAATAGGTATATCATGAGCGGAAAATTGATTTTTGGTTTGGATGTCGGTAGTTCCAAAGTTGTTTCGCTGGTTGGCTCACTCGGAGAATCAGTTGAAGTTTTGGGCTTGGGTAATTATCATTATGTAAATAATGCCCGTACCAATGATTTTTCTATGGTTAGTAATGGGTTAATCGGTGATATTGAGAAAGTCGGTGCCAAAATTTCACAGGCTTTGCATGAGTCGCAAATTGTTGCCGATTGCTCCAGCGGTTCTTTGATTACCAATGTTTCCGGTGCCCATCTGCGTAATGTTTATGCGCACAGCCGTCAGGAAATGGGTAGTCATCCGGTAACTGAAGATATTATTCGCTATATGGTAAATGAAGCGCGGCAGATTACGGTTCCGCCAACTTATGAAATTATTGATTATGAAATTCAGGAATACCTGATTGATGATGAGCGCTATACCATCAATCCCCTCCAATTAAATTGTGCTTCTATAAATGCCAATCTTAATTTATTTGCTTCAGCTAAAACACCGCTACAAAATCTGCGCAAGGCGATTAATTATAGCAACTATGATATTGCACGGATTGTCCCAGCTGGGATTTTAGCCGGAATGGCGGTTTTGAACCGTGATGAAAAAGAGTTGGGCTGTTGCTTATTGGATATTGGTGCCGGAACGACCGATATTATTGTTTATGAAAATGGATTTATCCGCCATTTAGGCGTAATCCCGTTGGGCGGTGAAGATATTACCCGCGACATCGCGAGTGTTCTCAAAGTTTCCAGAAATCTGGCTGAGGAACTTAAATTAACTAATGGTAATTGCGGTGGTCATGTCAAATCTCACGAAGGCTTGAGCATTATTGATCATCGTGGGGAAAGTGTTACTATTTCACGTAAGTTATTGAATGATGTCATTTTAGAGCGGGTTAAAGATATTTTTGGGATAATCAAAACGCAGTTGGATAACAATAATTTATATGATATAATCAACTCCGGAATCGTCATTACCGGTGGCGGCGCGCAGTTAAATAATTTGAAAAACTATGCAGCCCAGTTCTTTGATTTGCCGGTGCGGATTGGTGTTCCGGATTATCATGGTGATTTTGCCGATATTATCTGTAATCCGCGTTATTCCTGTGCTTTTGGAGCATTAAATTTTGCCAATAATTTTTTAATGGGCAATAATTATTCCGAATTGATCCGCGAATCCGCCGGATCCGGTCAGTTATTTAAGAAAATAAAAAATATTTTAAAAAAGATGTGAAGGGCTAACTATGAACCAGTTTTTTGAAGTTGCGGACAATGAAACTACCTATAGTATCGAAGCAGTGGTTACTCATGTAGGTGAAGTAATTAAGGTTGTCGGCGTTGGTGGCGGTGGTTGTAATGCGGTTGATAATATGGTTAAAAATGGGATCAAACATGTTGAATTTATTTGTGCCAATACTGATGCCAAGGCGCTTAGCCGTAACCGTGCGCATCATTTACTGCAACTGGGGCATAGTTTAACCCGTGGTTTGGGAGCGGGTAGCCAGCCGGAAATAGGTAAAAAAGCGGCGATGGAAGATCGTGAAAAAGTTGCGGCATTACTCAAAGGTACCGATATGTTATTTATTGCTTCCGGAATGGGGGGGGGTACCGGTACCGGAGCAGCACCAGTAATTGCTGATATTGCCCGCAGTTTGAATATATTAACCGTGGGTGTGGTTACCCGTCCATTTGATTACGAAGGCGAAAAACGCCGCAAAGTTGCGGATAGCGGTATCGATGAAATGCGCAAGTTCGTTGATTCATTGATTGTAATTCCGAATGAAAAGCTAATGACTGAGCTGGATGAAGATGTTTCGATGCGCGACGCTTTTGCTGCTGCGGATGAGGTCTTACGCGGTGCGGTTTCGGGGATAACCGAGGTAATTAAGACTCCGGGTTTAATCAGTCTCGATTTTGCCGATGTTAAGACCGTGATGTCTGGTCGTGGTTTGGCAATGATGGGATCCGGCGCCGCGAAGGGGCAAAATCGTGCTCAGGAAGCTACTGAACGGGCAATTTTTAGTCCGTTGCTGGATGATTTGTCATTAGATGGTGCTCATGGGGTGTTGGTTAATATTTCTTCAGCCCCCGGCTCGCTGAAAATGCGCGAGTATCATGAAATCATTGGTATAATTCAGCGTCATGTTCATCCGGATGCCGATTTTAAAGCCGGCATGGCGGAAATTGAAGATATGGATGAAGAGGAAGTTCGGGTTACAGTAATTGCTACTGGGTTATCTGATCCAGCATCTTCTATTGCAAACGGGACAATGGCAGAAGAACGAGTAACTATTACAGATGCGGCAGATCCAGCTGCCCCATTTGAGAATGCAGCTCCGGCTGATCCATTTGCCAATTTTAACAAGAGTGTTTTCTCGACACCAGCCTTTTTCAGAAAAAATCGTTCATGATTTATCAACGGACGATAAAATCACCGATAACCGCAATTGGCGTTGGGCTTCACTCCGGATGTCGGGTGTCACTGACTTTAAAGCCAGCCAAAGCGGATCAGGGAATTTTGTTTGTGCGTACGGATTTACCCAATCAGCCGGCGGTAAAATGCCATCCGTTTTTGATTAATGATACCCGCTTGTCTTCGACTTTAGTCGATGAGAATAAGGTAAGAGTCGGAACTATTGAGCATTTAATGTCGGCTTTTGCCTGCTTTGGGATTGATAATATTATAGTTGAATTATCGGCGCAGGAAACTCCAATTATGGATGGTTCGTCTAATTCGTTTCTTTATCTGATGGAACAATCCGGGATAGTTGAACTGGCGGCTAAAAAGAAATATATCCGAATTTTGCAGGAAGTGGAAGTTCGCGATGAGGCGGCCAATAAGTGGGTTAAATTTATTCCGTTTGCCGGTTATAAAGTAAAAATAATTACCGATTTTGGTGGACATCCGGTATTTAAAAAAGAATATAGTACTTTTGAGGCTGATTTTGCCAAACATTCATATATTGATGAAATTAGCCGGGCGCGAACTTTTGGTTTTATGTATGAAGTTGAATTGATGCGCAAGAACGGTCTTGGTTTGGGTGGTAATCTCAATAATGCAATTGTTTTGGATGAAGACTCAGTCTTAAATGAAGGTGGTTTACGCTTTCCAGATGAATTTGTCCGCCATAAAATTCTCGATGCGATTGGTGATTTGTATATTATTGGTCATCAATTTATCGGTGCATTTGAGGGCTACCGTTCGGGGCATGCAATTAATAATCAGTTATTAAGAAAAATTATCAATACTCCCGAATGCTGGGAATATGTAACTTTTGATGATACCGATAATGTGCCGAACAGTTTTCACTATTTACGTTAAACTGCGAGTGTTCAATGGTAAAAAACAGTGATGGTGGGATAAATATAGAAGGTGCTAGGAATGTAGCATCTTTTTTTGTTGGAGGTGTAAGATGACGGATTGCGTTTTTTGTCAGCAGGATGGTGGGCCGGTTTTATATAGCACGGAGTTATTGCGAGTGATTTTAGTCGCTGATGAATTTTATCCCGGCTATTTACGGGTGGTTTTAAATCGTCATCTAAAAGAATTAACTGATTTAAATGATGCGGATAATTTGCTGATTTATCAGATGGTTATGCGCTGCGAGAAAGTTTTACGCCAGTATTTGCAGCCGGAAAAAATTAATCTAGCCTCATTTGGCAATATGACCCCGCATGTGCACTGGCATATTATCCCACGTTTTAGCGGTGATCGTCACTTTCCAAACCCGACCTGGGGTGAAATAACCAATCCGGACTATCAGCCATCCCCGCAACTGAAGTTGAAAGTGACTGAGATGGCCGATAGGTTTGATAAAATTTTCAAGAATGATTAATAATGCATGATTTTGTTCATTTACGCCTACATAGCGAATATTCGGTAACTGATAGTACACTGAGAATTAAAAAGGCGATTGCTTGTGCGGTTGATAATCAGATGTTGGCCTTGGGCTTGACTGATCATCATAATATGTTTGGCTTGGTTAAATTCTACAAAGGTTGTCGTGACAAGGGCATTAAGCCGATTATTGGCAGTGAAGTTGATGTCGAAAATGGTGAGCACCGCTACCGGGTTTTGCTGTTAGCTAAGAATATTGACGGCTATCGCCAAATTTGCGATTGGATTACCCGTTCTTTTGTCAGCAATAAAATTCTTGATATTCCATACCTAAAAGAGGAATGGTTATTGGCACAATCCCAATCTGATGTGATTGTTTTATCCGGCGGTTATGCCGGTGATATTGAGCAGTTATTGCGCCAGAAAAAATATGCTGAAGCCAAGACCCGGGCACTGCACTGGCAGCAAGTCTTTAATGGTAATTATTTTATCGAGTTGCAACGAACCGAGCTGCACGATAATAGTGAAATTTTTCCGCAACTGCTACAACTTGCCAGTGAATGTGCTATTCCACCGGTAGCTACCCATTCGATACAATTTGCTGCTCCCGAAGATTTTTTGGCACATGAGGTGCGGGTGTGCGTTGCTGATGGTGAATTACTTGATAATTCCAATCGTGAGAAGAAATATTCCGCGGATATGTATTTTAAATCCAGTATGGAAATGAATGAGTTATTTGCCGACATTCCGGAAGCATTACATAATAGTGTTGAAATTGCCCGTAAGTGTAATTTGGAAATTACACTCGGCAAATATTTTTTGCCGGATTTTGTTCCTGAAAACGGCATGCCATTGGAAGAGTATTTGTCTAAAATGTCGTATGACGGTTTGGCTCAGCGCTTGGAGGAATTATTTCCCGATAGTGTGGTGCGTGCTGAACATGAAGAAACTTATCGCCAACGCCTGGAACTAGAAATTGAAACCATTATTCAAATGGGTTTTCCCGGCTATTTCTTGATTGTTGCGGATTTCATCCGTTGGGCGAAACAGAATAATGTTCCAGTCGGCCCGGGACGGGGTTCTGGTGCCGGGTCATTGGTGGCGTTCTCACTTGGGATTACGGATATTGATCCACTGCGTTACAGCTTGCTCTTTGAGCGTTTTTTGAATCCTGAACGGGTATCAATGCCGGATTTTGATATTGATTTCTGTCAGGAGCGGCGCGAACTGGTAATTCAGTACGTCAAGGAGAAATACGGCGCTGATGCTGTTTCGCAAATTGCCACATTTGGTACCATGTCCTCCAAAGCGGTGATTAAGGATGTTGGACGGGTATTGGGCTTACCATATGGCTTGTGTGATTCAATTTCCAAACTTATTCTTAATACCCCCGGTAAAAGCTATTCGTTGGAAGATTCTTTAACCGAATTTCCCGAGCTTAAACAACGGATTGATAATGCCGATGATGAAGTGCTGCGCCTATGGGAATTGTCGTTGCAGCTGGAAGATTTAACCCGCAGTGTTGGCAAACATGCCGCCGGGGTGTTGATTGCACCAAGCAAGCTCTCGGATTTTTGTCCATTGTATCTGGCCGATGGTATGCAGACATCCCAATTGGATAAAGATGATGTCGAGAGTATTGGCTTGGTTAAGTTTGACTTTTTGGGCTTGCGCAATCTGACAATTATTCAGGAAGCAGTTGAAAATATTCAGAAGTTGCATGGCGTACCACTTAAACTTTCTAATTCTGACTTTAATGATCCGGGCGTTTATAAATTGCTACAGGAAGGGAATACTACCGCAGTATTCCAGCTGGAATCGCAGGGAATGAAACGGTTATTGGTTAAATTGGAACCGAGTCGTTTTGAAGATATTATTGCGGTATTGGCATTATATCGCCCGGGACCGCTGGGTTCAGGAATGGTTGATGATTTTGTCAAACGTAAAAAAGGCGAAGCCGAAATCGACTATTTTCATCCGGATTTGCGCGATTGTCTCGATCCTACTTATGGGGTAATCGTTTATCAAGAACAGGTAATGCAAATTTCGCAGATTATCGGTGGTTATACTCTGGGTGGTGCCGATTTGTTACGGCGGGCAATGGGTAAGAAAAAAGCCGAAGAAATGGCCAAGCATCGCGCGATTTTTACCGAAGGTGCGCTTAAAAAAGGTTATGAGGCGGCGCTGGCGGAGAAGTTATTTGATTTAATGGCAATGTTTGCTGAGTATGGCTTTAATAAATCCCATACTGCGGCCTATGCAGTGGTATCCTATCATACTGCTTACCTCAAGGCTTATTACCCGGCATGTTTTATGGCGGCAACACTGTCATCGGAGTTGGATAAGACCGACAAACTCTATGAGTTCTATCAGGATTGTTTGACTAATAATTTGGTTATTCTGCCGCCGGATATTAACCACTCCGAATATCGTTTCAAGGCGGTGGATGACAAGTCGATTCGCTATGCCTTAGGTGCGGTAAAAGGAGTCGGACAGAATGTGGTTGAAATTATCGTTGCCGAGCGCGAGCAAAATGGTGACTTTGTTAGTTTGATGGATTTTTGTCGGCGAGTGGATAAAAAAGTTATCAATAAGAAAACCCTTGAAAGCTTGGTTAAGGCTGGTTGTTTTGATTCGTTGGAAAGTAATCGGGCGAAATTATTTCATAACCTGGTCAAGGTAATGGAATTTGTTGATCAAGAGCGGGCGAATGAGAATCAGGGCTCATTATTTGACGTTTTTGCCGGTGAAGAGGATGCGGCGGCAGTAACTGAAATTGAATTGGATGATTACCCACCATTTACCCTCAAGGAACAATTGCAGCTGGAAAAATCGGCAATTGGTTATTATCTGACGGCCAGTTTATTTGATGAATATCAGGATGCCGTGCACAAACTTGAAATCTATCCATTGAGTAAATTTAATACCGAAGATGAGGATATTCAGGAAATTGTCAACGCCCGTTATGCCAAACATAAACCCAAAGTAATTATCGGCGGAATTATCAATTATATGGGCTCGCGACCGACTAAGAAAGGCGGAAAAATTACCTTTATCCGCATCGAAGATGCCAGCGGTGAACTTGAATTTGTGGTATTTAATGATGACTACGAGACTTACAAGCATTTATTAAAGATGGATGAGTTGATCTTTGTTGAGGGCGAGGTTATTTACGATTCATTCCGTGATGAAATCAAGGTAAATGCGGGGCGGATAATGACCTTTGATGAGGTGCTTCAGCAATTGGTGGTTGGGATTGAAATTGATATTGATATGGCGGCTAATTGGTCGCAGTTGGCAAGTCAGCTTAATTTGGCCACTGGGGATAATTCACCGCGGGCATTTGTCCGAATTAATTATGCTAATCACAGCGGTAAATGTAAATTACGCTTGGGGGATAACTATCAGGCGCAAATTTCTGGTGCCGGATTGGATTTTCTTTCTGAAACACTTGGAAAATCGCGCTGGCGACTAGTGCTAAATAAGGTATAATAACAGCTTTGTTACATGATTTTGGGAATATGATGAATCAGGATTTGAATATCGTCATTCTTGCTGCCGGACAAGGTAAGCGGATGAACTCTACTAAACCCAAGGTATTACACGCTATCAGCACTAAGCCAATGTTAGAGCATGTGATTGAAACTGCGTTGTCATTGTTACCGCAAAAACTGATTGTAGTTTATGGTCACGGCGGCGAACAGGTTCAAGCGGCGATGGAAGCACGCTTTGGCAATGAAATCACTTGGGCACATCAAGCACAACAATTAGGCACCGGACATGCACTAAAAAGCGCGGTGGGTGAATTATCAGCTAGTGGGCGGACATTGGTTCTTTATGGTGATGTACCATTAATTAGTCGGGCGACACTTGAACAAATGCTGGCGGTTTATGCCGATAATATCGTGATGTTAAGCGATGTGGTGGCTAATCCATTTGGTTATGGACGGGTTATTCGTACTGCCGATCAGCAAATTTGCGGGATAGTTGAAGAAAAAGATACTGATGACCAACAAAAACTGATCACTGAAATTAATACCGGCTTTTATGTTCTACCCAATGCCCAGATTAGTGGTTGGTTGAATGCGCTTTCCAATAATAATTCGCAGGGTGAATATTATCTTACCGATGTGGTTGAATTGGCGTATAACGCCGGAGTAGCGATTGAAGCGGTGTTTGCCGCTAATCATTATGAAGTGATGGGTGTTAATAATAGTCTGCAATTGGAGGAATTGGAACGAATTTACCAATTGAATAAAGTTGAAGAGTTAATGCGCCAAGGGATTACCGTCGCGGATAAAAAACGTTTGGATTTGCGTGGAACACTGACAGTTGGTAAAGATTGTGTGATTGATATTAATTGCATCTTTGAGGGTGAAGTTGTTCTTGGTAATAACGTAACTATCGGTGCTGGGTGTCTGTTGAAAAACGTTACAATTGCTGATAATGTTACTATCAAGCCGTATTCGCTGTTGGAAGATGCCGAAGTTGGGGCGGGTGCACAAATTGGTCCATATTCGCGCTTGCGTCCAGGGGCTAAACTGGCTGAAGATGTTCATGTCGGAAATTTTGTTGAAATTAAAAAAAGCTTGGTAGGTAAGGGTTCCAAAGTTAATCATTTGACCTACATTGGCGATGCTGAAATTGGTAGCAGAGTCAATGTTGGAGCCGGTAGTGTTACTTGCAACTATGATGGGGTAAATAAATTTACCACTACCATTAAAGATAATGTCTTTGTCGGTTCCGGGACGATGATGGTGGCACCGGTGGTAATCAATGAAGGCAGCGTAATTGGCGCCGGCTCGGTGATTACCAAGGATACTCAGGCGAATCAACTAACCGTTGCCCGTGCTCATCAGGTAACCGTTAACGGTTGGGAACGCCCGACAAAAAAATAATAGACTTGCGGAATTTACAGTTGATAGTATTCAATCTATATAATGAGGAATTGATATGCGTATAAAAAACAGTATTGGTCTGGTGATGTTGGCAACAGCTATGGCAGGTTGTGGATTAATGGGACCCAGCTATGAAAAACCGGATACCAATAATCCCGGTTCTTTTCCGAGTCGTGATACTTTAGCGCTAACTGAAAGCGCGAATTTGCCGGCGATGGCGTGGTGGAAATCCTTTAAAGATCCGGTATTGGATCAGTTGATTGAAAGCGCCTTGAAAAATAACAATAATATTCAGGCTGCGGTTGGTAATATTATTGCGGCACAAGGTCAATTGCGCGCCATTCAATTTGCGTGGATTCCGACCGGTTCGGCTAGTTTTGGTTACTCCAACAAGAGCTTTATTGGAGAAGGTTATAACTTTACCGGAAATCCCAGTTATTCATTGAATATTTTCCAACAAATTAAATCACAAGAATATGCTGAAGCCAATTTAGCCGCACAACGGGCAGCCAAAGATACGGTGCGTTTGAGCGTAATCAGCCAAACTGCCACTGGTTATTTTACCTTGCTGGGGCAAGATTATCAATTGCAATTGCAAAAACAATTGGTCAAAGATTTACGTGATTTGTTGACATTAGCCAAAGCCGAATATGAAAACGGTTTGATTTCATTGTATCAATTACAACAATATCAACAAAATTTTGATAGTGCCAATGCGCAAATTCCAATTATTCAAAATAATATCGTCGCTTCACAAAATGCGTTACGAGTATTACTCAATGAAAATCCGGGGAATATTATTCGCGGCAAGAAATTTATGGACATTAATAGCTATGGAGTAATTCCAGCCAATCTTCCATCACAAGTATTGCGTAATCGTCCGGATGTACAGCAAGCCGAGCAACAATTGATTGCGGCTAATGCCAATATTGGGGTTGCAACCGCAACGTTCTTCCCAACGATTAGTCTGACTGGAACTGGTGGTACAGCAGCTAGTGCCTTGAGTGGACTCTTTGGCGCCGGTACTGACTACTGGGTGAATGCCGCTACTGCCACGATGCCGATTCTGAATTTCAGTATCTATGGACAGATTCAACAGGCCAAAGGTCAATATTATGCAGCTTACTATAATTATCTGCAAACCGTTCGCAGTGCTTTTGCGGCAGTGGATAATGATTTGTCGGCGCATCAACAATTAACTACCAGTATGAACACTCAAATTGATGCGTATAAGAGCAGTAAAACTGCATATGTGTTGGCAGAATCAAGCTTTACCAATGGCTTATTCAGTAAACCAACTTTATTGCAAAATGCAGTGACCATGGATAATGCGGCCATTGTAGTTCAACAAAGTAAGTTGCAGCAATTGGGCACTATAGTTCAGCTGTATCAAGATTTAGGTGGTGGTTATGGTTATGAAAATAATGAAAGTGCCAATAAATTAAGTAGCGGTCACAACGCCTAAATAAGGAAGTGCTAACATGGAAAATCGGATTAGTGGAAAAACGGTTTTAATTACCGGTGCTAGTTCCGGCATCGGTGAAGCTTGTGCCCGCGAGTTTGCCAAATGGGGCGCCAATTTGATTTTGACCGCTCGGCGAGTCGAGCGCTTGGAGAGTTTGCGCAGTGAGCTGGAAGCACTTTATTCTATAAAAATTTTTGTAGTTGGTATGGACGTAACTCATACTGCCCAAACTACCGCCGCGTTGACCCATTTGCCGGATGCGATTACTAAGATTGATGTTTTAGTGAATAATGCCGGTTTGGCGGCGGGCTTGGATAATTTCGTTGATGACGATCCTGAAAATTGGGAACGGATGATTGATACCAATCTTAAAGGTTTTTTATTGGTGTTGCGCTTAATCGCTGCTCGGATGGTTAAGCAAGGTTGTGGGCATATCATCAATATCGGCTCAGTTGCGGGTGTTGAAGCCTATGCCAAGGGTGGGGTTTATTGTGCTACCAAACACGCAGTGCATGCAGTTAGCCAAGCATTACGTGAAGAAATGGTTGAACAAGGCATTAAAGTTAGTGAAATTTTACCCGGTGCGGTAAATACCGAATTTAGTACCGTTCGTTTTAGTGGTGATAAAGAACGAGCGGATAAAGTTTATCAGGGGTTTGACCCTTTGCAAGCCGGAGACGTTGCGGAATTGATTGTCTATAATGCCAATCTTCCGGCTCATGTCAATCTTGCTGAGAGCCTGATTTTAGCTGGTAGTCAATCGCGGGCTACCAAAATCTTCCGGAAGACTATTTAAATCCGGAATTAGTCGAAATAAAACAGCACAGGCATCAGCCTGTGTTTTAAATTTTTATAAATATGACTCGGTTAGAATTTTTTCTAGCTACAGTGGTTGTGTTTACTCGTTCCAGACACGCGTGTCTCGCGTCGCTGGCTCTGAAGAAAGGAACAAATGAGTAACTCTTTTAATGATTATAATTTAAGTAGTGAGACGCTAGCAGCGTTAGAGGCTAAAGGCTTTACTAAACCTAGTCCGATTCAAGCGTTGGTGATTCCGGAATTTTTGCGGGAAAAAGCTAATATTTTGGGACAGGCGCAGACCGGAACCGGAAAAACTGCCGCTTTTGCAATTCCAATTTTGGAAACTATCGGCAAAGGTAATACGATTAAAGCGTTAGTTCTGACGCCGACTCGTGAATTGGCATTGCAAGTTTGCGAAGAAACGTATTCGTTAATCGGTAAACGTGATTTACGGGTAAGTGCGGTTTATGGCGGTGCTTCAATCGAGCAGCAAATCCGTAACATCAAACGTGGTAGCGATATTGTTGTTGGTACCCCAGGACGGGTGATGGATTTGATGGAACGCGGCGTAATTGATTTATCCAATCTGGAATTTTTTGTCTTGGATGAAGCCGATGAAATGTTGAATATGGGCTTTGTTGAAGATATTGAACACATCCTTGAAACTACCAATCAAGATAAAAATATGTTGTTTTTCTCGGCGACTATGCCGCAGTCAATTTTGAAAATTGCCCGTAAATATATGGGTGAATTCAAGACCCTGAAAGTTGAAAACAAAGAATTAACCACTAAGCTTACCGAGCAAATTTATTTTGAAGTACGTGAAGGTGATAAATTTGAAGCTTTATGCCGGGTGCTGGATTTTGAACAAGATTTTTATGGCATAATTTTTTGCCGTACTAAAATTGAAGTGGATGAAGTTACCAAACATTTGAAAAGCCGTGGTTATTTGGTTGATTCTCTGCATGGTGATATTACTCAGTCACAACGTACCAAAACGCTGGCGGAATTTAAAGAACGCTTAGTGAATATTTTAGTTGCTACCGATGTGGCGGCGCGTGGGATTGATGTCAATGATTTAACCCATGTAATCAATTACGCAATTCCGCAAGAGCCGGAAGCCTATGTTCACCGGATTGGTCGGACTGGTCGTGCCGGTAAAAAAGGGATTGCGATTACTTTTGTAACGCCAAAAGAAATGCATCGTTTGGGCTTGATTAAAAAAATTGCTAAAACTGATATTAAAAAGCAGGAAGTTCCGGCGATCAAGGATATTATCAAAGCCAAGGAAGAATATCTGCAGGCGTGTTTAACCGAAATCGTGACCGAGGAAGATTATGGCAGTTATCTGCGCTTGGCGGGAATGTTATTGAATGATGTTGATCCGCAGGTCTTGGTAGCGGCATTGTTACGTCACCAGTTTCAGGATGAGTTTCTGGCTGAAAGCTATGCCAAAATTGAGCAAAATCGAGGTGGCAGTACTGATAATGTTAAGTTATTTGTGGCATTGGGTAAAAAAGATGGTATGAATCCACGGGCATTGTTGGATGTATTACATCAAAGCTGCAAAACACCGGGACGTAAGGTACGTGATATCCGGATTATGGATAAATTCTCGTTTATTTCAGTTCCTCTCGATGAGGCTGAAATCATCATGCGCAAATTAAACCAGAAGAATAAAAAAATGGTTGAAGTGGCGAAGAGTTAAGTAATAAAGGCAGGTTTTATCCCTGCCTTTATTTACATCATTTGCTAATTTTATTGAGAGGTACGTAAATCACTACTAATCAAAATCGGACAAGACCCCTTTTAAAACAATCAGGCGGTTTTTTAATAGTGAACTATTGAAAGGCACGCTGATATGGTTATCATTGATATATTCCAATAACTCATAAGTATTACCAAGGCTTAGTCCAAATAAATCGTTTATTTTATTGATGATTCGATTTTCAATCGCCGATTTTACGGTGTTGCGTGAAATTTGTAGCGCCTCGCCAATTTGATGCTGGGAATAATGACAGGTTAATAAAAATAGTATTTCCTGTTCGCGGGTAGTTAGACCGTCACGGATTAATTGGCTGAAATTCTCATTCTCGCTTTTTTGGTTGGCATACGATTCACTGAATTTATCATAAGTCAGTAAATAAGTTGGATTAAAGGCTTCATAATATTCAACACAACCAATCACATCACCCAACGGTGACATCAAGGGTCGAATTCTGACCGAACACAATTTGTCAATCCCATTATGAAATAGAAAAGTCAGATAGGTTACTGAATTATTACCACGCATGGCGGCAATGCGTAAATCCTGTTTTAATTTGGTTTCGGTTTCATTATTGCTTTGTTGATAATGGTCAAATTTGGAACTGACATAGCGCGGTAGATTATATAGGTCATAGACAATGTAAAGTCTTTTTTTGTCAAAAACTTTAAAATACACTTGAATGATGGTGTATAAATACTGAATATCACTGCCGGCAATTTCGGACATATTTGCTTATCCATCTGAAGGTTATTGAAAATAAACTCAAAAAATTTAGTGTGATTATATTGTATTAATTGCATATTATACAACACCCGTTTTTGGTGCTTGTATTTAATCGTCAATTTCGGTACAATTACCATTAATTTAAATAATGATTATTGGTTGCGGTGGAAATTTATCCATCGTTTAGTGAAAGTTTTGGTGCAGTTAGTTTAAATAGTAGTAGTAATTTTTCAAAGGAAAATGAACATGTCTGACAATAAAGAAGCGTGGAGATCGCTGGCGAATTCTGAAATTAAGAAAATGGATAAAACCGTTGATGATTTGGTAAGTAAAACTCCCGAAGGGATTGATATTAAGCCGTTATATACCAAAGAAGATATTGAGAATCTGGCAAATGTCAACACCATGCCGGGAATTTTGCCGTTTATCCGCGGGCCGAAGGCGACTATGTACACCGCCCGTCCGTGGACAATTCGCCAATATGCCGGGTTTTCCACCGCTAAAGAATCCAATGCGTTTTATCGCAAAAATTTAGCCGCCGGTCAAAAAGGTTTGTCAGTTGCTTTTGATTTGGCAACTCACCGTGGCTATGATTCAGACAATCCACGGGTTACCGGCGACGTTGGTAAAGCTGGGGTGGCGGTGGATAGCGTTGAAGATATGAAAGTATTGTTTGACCAGATTCCTTTAGATCAAATGTCAGTTTCAATGACCATGAATGGTGCGGTAATTCCAGTCTTGGCGTTTTATATTGTGGCAGCTGAAGAGCAAGGTGTTGCACAAAAATTACTTACCGGAACCATTCAAAATGATATTTTGAAAGAATATCTGTGCCGGAATACCTATATTTACCCGCCAAAACCGTCAATGCGGATTATTTCCGATATTATTGCCTATTGTTCTGATAATATGCCAAAATTTAACACGATTAGTATCAGCGGCTACCACATGGGCGAAGCTGGTGCTAACTGTGTCCAACAAGTGGCATTTACCATTGCCGATGGGATTGAATATATTCGTGCAGCTTTGGCAGCGGGGCTTAAAATTGATGATTTTGCGCCACGCTTGTCATTCTTCTTTGGGATTGGCATGAATTTGTTTATGAATGTGGCGATGTTACGTGCAGCCCGCTATTTATGGAGTGAAGCGGTTCGTCAATTTGGTGGCAATGAACAGTCACAAGCGTTACGAACGCATAGCCAAACCTCCGGTTGGAGTTTGACCGAACAAGACCCATACAACAATATTATTCGTACTACAATTGAAGCGTTGGCAGCAACCTTGGGTGGAACTCAGTCATTGCATACCAATGCGCTGGATGAAGCACTTGGATTGCCAACTGAATTTTCGGCGCGGATTGCCCGTAATACCCAGATAATCATTCAGGAAGAATCAGAAATTTGCAAAACCGTAGATCCATTAGCTGGTTCATATTATGTTGAATCATTAACCAGTGAAATTGTGAATAAAGCTCAGGAAATTATGCGCCAAATTGAAGAAGCCGGCGGGATGGCAAAAGCCATTGAAATTGGTTTGCCAAAACGGATGATTGAAGAAGCCTCAGCACAGACTCAATCATTGATTGATCAAGGTAAACGGGTTATTGTCGGAGTCAATAAATATAAACTCAAGGTTGAAGAGCAGGTGAATGTTCTGGAGATCGATAATCAAGTGGTTCGTGAAGAACAAATTGCCAGCATCAAACAGATTAAAGCAACTCGCGATAATGCTAAGGTAGCAGCGGCGTTAGATGCTATTCGTGAAGCAGCCAAAGCCAGCGGTAATTTATTAGCCGCAGCGGTTGCAGCAGCGCGCGTTCGGGCAACGCTTGGCGAAATTTCCGATGCGATGGAAGATGTCTTTGGACGTTATTTAGTACCTAGCGAATGCGTTACCGGAGTAATTGCCCGTGAATATCATGATGATAAAAAAGATGCTGATATTTTTGATCAGGTTAAGAAAATGGTAGATGATTTTGCCAGCGAAGAAGGTCGTCGGCCACGGATTTTAATCGCCAAAATGGGACAAGATGGACATGATCGCGGAGCAAAAGTTATTGCCAGCGCCTATTCGGATTTTGGTTTTGACGTTGATTTAAGCCCAATGTTCTCGACTCCGGCAGAAATTGCAAAATTGGCAGTTGAAAACGATGTTCACATGGTGGGAGCCTCTTCATTAGCTGCCGGACATAAGACTTTGATTCCTGAACTAATTAATGAATTAAAACGCTATGGTCGTGAAGACATTAAAGTCGTTGCCGGTGGAGTGATTCCACCACAAGATTATGATTTCTTATTCACCTGTGGCGTGGCTAAGGTCTATGGTCCGGGTACGCAAATGATTAAATGTGTTCAAGAGGCCATTGAGCTACTCAAAAATGATTAAAAATCTGACCGCAACCCAAATTGCCGAACAACTCCGCCACGGAAGCCGGGCGGTGTTGGCTCAGGCAATGACTATCATCGAGAGTACCGCGCCCAAACACGCTAAGTTAGCAGCGCAGATTCTTGATGAGATCATGCCCTATAGCGGAACATCTCGGCGCATTGGGATTACCGGTGTGCCGGGTGCCGGCAAAAGCACTTTATTGGAAGCGCTAGGGCTGGAGTTGATTAGCCGTGGCTACAAGGTGGCAATTATAGCGATTGACCCAAGCAGTTCAATTAGCGGTGGTAGTATCTTGGGCGATAAAACCCGAATGGCAAATTTATTGCGCGAAGAAAATGCTTTCATCCGTCCGGTACCAACCAGCGGACACCTTGGTGGGGCTAGTCGCCGTACCCGTGAGTTAATTTTTATGCTTGAAGCCGCGGGCTTTGATTATGTTTTTGTTGAGACGGTTGGTGTTGGGCAATCGGAAATCGAGGTTGCCAATCTGGTCGATTTTTTCTGTCTGGTACAAATTGCCGGAGCTGGCGATGAATTACAGGGCATTAAAAAAGGCATTATGGAATTGGCGGACTTGATTGTCATCAATAAAGATGATGGTGAGAATAAGATTCGCGCCCAAATCGCCAAGCGGATTTATCAGAATTCAGTCCATATTCTTAAAGCCAAATATCTGGAATGGATTGCCCGAGTGATAACTTGTAGTGCCACCGAAGGTAGTGGAATTGATAATCTGTTAACCCAGATTGATGAATTTTATGCGGCTTTATCTAAAACGGGGCAGATTGATAAACTCCGCCAAAAACAATATTTGGCGTGGACCAATCAGCAGGTTGAAGAAAATATTTTGCAGATGGTGCATTCAATTCCCGAGGTTGCTGCGTTACGCGAACGGGTTTTGGATGACTTAACCCAGAAACGAATTTCACCGCGAAATGCCGTCGATGAGATTTGTAATGAAATTTATAATCGTTTAATTAAAAAGGAATAATAATGAAAACTTATCAATATGTAAATGTCTCAGTTGCCGATCGTGTTGCAACGATTGAGTTTAACTATGGACAAAAATTAAATTCATTGAGTGAGTGTTTTATTGAAGATATTATCGATGCGCTGGATGAATTAAATACCCCGGAAGTACGGGTGATTGTACTACGTGCACCAAAAGGTTCTAAGGTTTTCTCTGCCGGACATGATATCAGCGAATTACCGAAAACCAAGCGTGATCCATTGAGTTACCTTGATCCATTACGCCAAATTACCCGTACCGTACAACGTTATCCAAAACCGATTATTTCAATGATTCAAGGTAGCGTTTGGGGTGGTGCTTTTGAATTAACGATGAGCACCGATATCGTGATTGCCAGCGACAAATCAACTTTTGCTATGACGCCGGTTAATTTGGGTGTGCCGTACAATATCGTTGGTATCCATAATATGATTCGTGATGCTGGTCCGCATTTGATGAAAGAAATTATCTTTACCGCGCGTCCGTTTGATGCAGTGTGTGCACAAAGAATGGGATTGGTTAACCATGTTCGCCCGGATGATGAGATCGAAGAATATACCATGGAAATGGCTAAATTGATTGCGACCAAAGCACCATTGGCAATTGAAGTCATCAAGGAAGAAATTCGCGTGTTAAGTGAAGCTAACACCTTGAATCCAGATGAATTTGAACGCTTACAAGGAATGCGCCGTAAGGTTTATGATAGCGATGATTACCAAGAAGGTTTAAAGGCTTTCTATGAAAAACGTAAACCTAACTTTGAAGGTAAATAGGAGCATCTGATGTCGCGCTATACCCGACTTACTCCCGAAGAAGCAGCACAATTTATTAACAACGATGATATGGTGGCTTTTAGCGGCTTTACGCCAGCGGGGTCACCCAAAGTTGTTCCATTGGCGTTGGCGGCTCGGGCAGAAGAATTTCATTCACGGAATGAAGAATTTAAAATTAAACTAATTAGCGGTGCTTCAATTAGTAGCAAAGTTGATAATTTATTGGCAGATGCTGAGTGTGTTAAATGGCGGGCTCCTTATCAATCAGCGCCAGCGCTAAGAAACAAAATCAACCATAACGAAGTTGAGTTTGTTGATATGCATCTGAGTGAAGTTACCCAGATGATTAAATATGGTTTTTTTGGTGAAATCGATATTGCAGTAGTTGAGGCAGTAGAAGTTACCGAAGATGGCAGAGTTTTTTTATCTTCAAGCATTGGCAATACCCCAATTTTTTTGCAGACTGCCAAAAAAATAATTATTGAACAAAATGCCTATCATTCCAATCGGGTTTCAGAGTTTGCCGATATTGTCAGCTTACCTAATCCGCCGAAGCGACCAAGTATTTTACTTAATCATCCAATGGATCGCTTGGGTAAAACTTTTGTGCAGGTTGATCCGGCACGGATTATCGGAATTGTCGAAACTAATCAAGCCGAAGATATCAAGGATTTCAACCCAGGTGATGAAATGTGCGAAAAAATTGCCGCCAATGTGGTGAAATTCTTGCTAAGTGAGATGGCAAGCGGACGGATTCCGCGGGAGTTTTTGCCGGTACAAAGTGGGGTTGGCAATATCAATAATTCGGTGATGAATTTGATGGGACATCATCCGGAAATTCCACCTTTTTATATGTATTCGGAAGTCTTGCAGGAATCGGTAGTTGATAT
Organism: Pseudomonadota bacterium; assembly: GCA_052033675.1. Classification (GTDB taxonomy): domain Bacteria; phylum Pseudomonadota; class Gammaproteobacteria; order Burkholderiales; family UBA11063; genus Aquella. The sequence goes on along the minus strand of JBPOJK010000029.1, from coordinate 2,833 downwards.
GCTTAGTGAAGGTAGGATTCTGGGGGTTAGTGCCTCAAGTTTAACCGTTACTGCCAATAAATTGCAGCAACTATATGCCAATATGGATTTCTTTGCCGATAAAATAGTGTTACGCCCGCAGGAAATTTCCAATAGTCCGGAAATTGCGCGACGCTTAGGCGTTATCGCTCTGAATGTCGGATTGGAATTTGATATTTATGGACATGCCAATTCATCACATACGTTTGGGACTGAATTAATGAACGGGATTGGCGGAAGTGGTGATTTTACCCGTAATGCCTATTTATCAATTTTTATGGCACCGTCAATTGCCAAGGGTGGTAAAATTTCTTCAATTGTGCCGATGTGTACCCATGTGGATCACAATGAGCATAGCGTTAAAATTATTATTACCGATCAAGGGATTGCTGATTTGCGTGGGCTCTCACCAATGCAACGGGCACAAACTATAATTGAAAATTGTGCTCATCCGCTGTATCGCGATTATCTGTTTAACTATATGAAAAATTCGCGCGGTGGTCATTTGCATCATGATTTGGGACATGCTTTTGATTTGCATCAAAAATTTCTGGCTACTGGAAGTATGTTATAATTTACCAAGCCGTCAGAATGAATCCTGGCGGTTTTTAATTACAGGGGAGAAAAGTTGTTATGAAGATTTATACTAAAACCGGCGATCAAGGCGAAACTTGCTTATTTGATGGCAGTCGCACCACTAAAGATGATTTGCGGATGGAATGTATCGGTGATTTTGACGAATTGGGCGCACATTTGGGACTAATTTATGGCATGGTGCAATTGCCGGAATTACAGGCCGAGTTATTGGATATAATTCAGGTATTATTTCAAATCAATGCCAAAATTGCCGGTGCCGTAAAATATCAACAGCTTGATTTAACTCTGCAAATTGAGGTACTGGAACAGTCAATTGATAAAATGGATACTCATTTAACGCCATTGAAAAATTTCATTTTCCCAGTGGGAAATCAAGTCATTGGTGAAACGCATGTTGCGCGGGCAATTTGCCGGCGGGCAGAACGAAAATTGGTGCAGGTAAATAAACTCTATGGTTTTACCAATAATTCTCAAGGTTACGTAAATCGCTTATCTGATTGGTTATTTACCGTCAGTCGATATTTGGCAGTAATTGACCATATCAATGAAATAGCGGTGGTTTTATAGTTGCGGATTGTCACTAATGTCAAAAAAAACTTTGTACTGGTTGCTGGCGCTGATGACCGTTCTGTTGTTGATTAAGAACTCTATTGGTGATAGTTCTGAAGCTCCCAAGCAATGGTCACATCTGAAATCGCGGACGGCTGGATGGTTGCATTCTGTCGCTAATAACTCTCATCAGCCACGGGCGAAAATTCATGCGCATCAGCAATTAGCCCAGAAATATCCGATTTTTAATACTATGGCATTACCGTGGGGGGATTCGCCAAGTAGTTCGGCAGCAGTCGGTAATACCGGTCTAGCGGGGCTAATGGGGACGCATCATTATCAACCGGATAGTATTGGTGGCGGTAGTAGTCAGTATCGTGCGCAACTGGCGACATTTACTACTGGAATTGAAATTAACGAATCGGGGAGTGCGTTTATTTGCCCGAGTGATTTACCGTATGCGGTTAGTTATCAGTTAACCAATCCGGTCGCGACCAATATGCAGGGGGGTACGCTGGAAAGCCCAGTGATTACCACTCGGGGATATAAAAATGATTGTGTGCTGCAAAACAAATATGATCTTCTTTATGGAAGTGACCAACACCCTGATCGTAACGGTACTAATACTAAAAATTTAACTGCATTTGTACCTAGCAATTTACCGGAAGGTTGTAATTCGGGTCTTGGCGCTAAGCAGCCGGTTATTTTTAAAGCCAGTGCGCTGACCATTGAAAGTCCAGTTTATCAGGAAGTGAATAATCAAATGCAAGCGGTCGGTTATACCCAACAAACCATAGTCGCACCAATTGATTGTAATATGGTTTGTAATACCATGCTGGATTATTATTGCAATGCGGATTCGACTATGAGTTATTGTGGTGAAGAAGTTCTTGATTCATATTATATAAGTAGTGTATATAAAGCACACAACCAACGTCAATACTTTTGTTCCTGCAAAATATATAACGTAGCATGGGGAAATGTAAATTGGGCGTTTACCAATGCCGTCGATGTTGAAAGCGCGGTTAAATACAATAATCCGCTCAAAAATGTAACCTGCAGCAATGTGCCGCCACGTTAACAGCCACAAAAGAAAATAGACCATGAAATTTCCAGAATTAGCCAACTATCGCGATAAAACTTATCGTGCGGTATTAATCAGTTGTTTGCTGATCATGATACTGACCGGAGATATTTTAAATCCGGCGCTTAGTTATATGGCTTTACATCTTCCGGCACAGGATAATAATTTTATCAATTATGCGACCTGGTCGAATATTGCGCCGAGTTTGCCGTTTATGCTCTCGGTAGTAATTAGTTATTCGGTGAACAATCTTGGTTACCGGCGGTTGATTTTTGTGGTATTTGTTTTGTCACTGGTGGGCTGCGGATTGTTGCTAAACATCCCGCTAAGTCAATTTTTTGTCTTGAGTGTGATTATCGCCTTAATCGGGGTTTTATATCGAGCGGTATTTTTCTCGCTGGATCGCCAATTAAGCGTCACATTGGTGGATAAAATATATGATTTTCAAAGTGATATTTTGTTGTGGGGCAGTGTCTTAGGGGCGGCAAATATAAAATTGTCGAGCTTTTTATATAGCCATTATCAATTAACCGGCTTGGTGGTGTGTTTTGTAATTGGTAGTTGCGGGTTGTATTATTTTTTACG
>JBPOJK010000192.1:0-8637 GCA_052033675.1 Pseudomonadota bacterium | reverse complement strand
AGTTAATTTATTCCGCAAGCTTACATGAGTAAAGACGATCGTAAATAACATCCCGCTACTTGAACTCAGGATACTAGCAACTTTAAATTCAATGAAGCGATTTTTTCGTTTGCTGATCGTCAATAGAGTAATGAACAATATCAAAATAATTACCATTGGTGGAATAATGGTGGTGATAATTGCGTCACTTAAGGTGGCACCAATCAAAATATTAAAGGTTAATGCCGGCAAATCAACGGTTTCGTATGAGTTGATTTTATTGAGCATTCGTGACGAATCATTGTGGTAATTAAAATAACTTCCTCGAATATTCCAGCTGGGAATAATTAACTTCTCATCAATCCCATTGGCTGAATTAATATCGGTCAAACTATTATAGTAGGAAAAATCCGGTATCATTAAAATATTTTGTTGTTGGGTTACCGGGCTAACTTCCAGCCAAATATTGCCATGATTAAACGGATAATGGGTGTAATCAAACCTTTCGCGAATTTTGACCTGAAATGCCCAGGTAACAACGTTGTCGCGGTTACTGTTCTTTTCTGAAATTTTGCTGATTTTACTATCAAAGCTATTGTTGAATTTAATTCCCTGTATGCTTTCACTATCTTTGGGATAGCGCTGCATAATATGCCCGGTTAGCTGAATATTATATGAATTTAAAAACTCAACCGAATCGACGGTAATCGAGGTCGGTATTTTTATGGTTGATTCCAATCCCTTGAGTTTGGCAGAATGATCATATTCATTTATGTAATTATCAAGGATAGTTTTATTGGTAATCGCATCTGAAGTGTCACGATAATAGAGATTATCTGAGATCTTCCATAACAATACAATTGCGGTTACTAACACTAAAGTTACCAAAACTGAACATTGCCATAGAACTCTTATTGACATTTTATTGCGCGTACGGTATAGGTTAATTAATAATAACCCAAAAATTGCAATTCCGGTGCAGCAACCAATATATAGCATTGTCAGGGCGTTATTTGAGGAGCGATTGAGCTTTTTAAATTGTTGATTATTGTAATCGGCAAAAATAATCCATGGTAAGTGATTAAGCGATTTATATAAAACCAGATATGCGTCATTGCTGCTTTGTAGGTTTAATTTACATATTTGTGAACATTGTTTTAAGCGGATTTTTTGGTAAACATCCCGATCAAGAGTATCGTGGGTGCCGGTTAGTAAATTATCACGGTTTAATATTTTATTGACATCGCCATCATAAATGTAGCTACCATCGGCTGCGACAATTGTTGCATATTTTTCACCAATGTATTGTGAAACAATATTGTCGATAATTTGCAGGTCTAAATCTACTACTAGAATAGCTTGCAGTTTATTATTTTGGTTATAAATTGGTACAGAATAGCTAAAAATAAACTGCTTTAGTGAGCTGTCATAATAGGGTTTGGACCAGGTTTTACCAGGAAATTTAACGACATCATTAAACCAGTTATTTCCCTGAACCGCATGTGTATAATTAATATCATAGGGCAATGACTCAATTTTGGTTCCTAGATTTTGCCAGTAAATGCTTTTTTTAAGGTGTTGATTGTTGTTTTTTTGTGGAATATATGCCAAACCAATTCCAACTACACCAGGATTTAACCAAAATCGATTAGCATTTATTTGCTGGTTAAGTTGAGATAATGAATATTTGCCATTATTTAGCGAATCAGCATAGCCATCTGCTAGGTTGGCGATTTGTTGCAGGCGACTATCAAGAATGTCAGCAGTATTATTTAAGAAATCTTGTTGTTGTAACTCTGTTTTTTGCAGTCGAATATTTTCACGATGCTGCAACAAAGAATGAAAGAAAACCGCGCCGATAAGGTTAATTATTAATCCAATAATAAGAAGTGAAAATACCGTTCGCGCTTGTTTTAATTTCATTCTGGTTATAGTCCTTTGATTTGATGAGAAAACCAGCTATCAATTTTACCTGAATTAATGATTTTATATTGATAAAAAAACCACGCATTGCTGCGTGGCTTTCCAATAAAAATAATTAGTTCTGCTTTAACTCATATGGAGGAGCCTGCGTAATATTTTTGGAAGATAAATCATTCCACTCTATATTCGGTCCATTATTAAATTTAAGGACATTTAGTTTTGCGCCTGTATTGATAGCAAGACAATCATTTGTCATACACTGAGATGATCCTGATAAAGAACTTACATCGTTGTCTATACGTGTTCTTATATCCCAAGCATAGCTATAGCCATCTTTTGCGGTATACCTTACCAAAGTAAAGAAATCGCCATTGCCTATTTTATTAAAATCACCAATGGTATAATAAATTAAATATTGGTTTATCCAGCCTGAGTATTGGCAATCAGGAGCGTCTGAGACAAATAATCGTCGTTGATTTTCAACAATACCATTATTGGGAGAAATCATTGAACCACTATATGCTTTATCTGGGTTAAATGAAAATGCATTGCGGACTACGTTTGGCATAATTAAACAAATACGCATTCCCTGATTATTAAGGACAGAATATTCTGTCCACGGGAATGCCTCATTAGCTCCATAATTATTCCGATCTTTTCCATTGCCTGTAAAGAATCGCTCAGGGACTGGAACTCCCATTACATTGGCAATATTGCTATCAATTTCAGCATTAGCAGAATAACTGATTTTTTCACCATCACGTGTTGGGTGTTGGTAAGCATATTTGGATTTAATATCATTACCATCCAATGTATAAATGGTTTCAACGTATCGTTTGTCAGCTTCTGGATACCAACCGGTTACTTTGAAGCCTTTGTTTCTCAAATTCTCAGTTAAGCTATAGACAGGCTCATCGTTCTTAACCGGAGAAATAAGTGCTATTTTTGGATCCATTGTTTCAGCATTCTTTACCCAGGCTGTAAAATCACTTGCAGGTATCACAAGTAAGTGTTTTTTATCACTGCGGCTATCAATTGGATATACCTTGCTAATATCATTATAGGCATATTCCATTTGTTTTTCAAGAATTATGTTTTTACCGTACATAATGGCCATAGTGGCATTACATACCGACCGGACTTCAAGAACATTACCGGCGATATTATTGGGGTTACCACATAGCCTAATTACGCGACTGGTCGTAAAATGTGCTGGCTGCGCTAAATCTATTATAGCCTGATACACAGTATGATCATCATAGAGCGTGTCAAGGTATCCTTTTAATTCTGGATTTTTTTTCATAGCCGCATCAAAAGTTTTAAAGGATGAAATTAACTCATTTAATGAGTTACGTGGTTTTCCATCTGCTCCAACCGAAGTGAGTAATGCCCTTTGGTATTCACGTAGCCAAATTGTAAATTTATCATCAAGAACATCAACGTTATTTTTTTGCGTGTATAGTGTTTCTGTATTAATAGTTTGCTCAAATAACCTTAATTGTCCTTGTAAATTATTAAGCAAAGTTGTAATTCCATCGAGTTTTTCATTTACTCGGCTAAATTGGTTTGCCATATCATCTTTTACAGCTTGATTAGAATCTGGACATGAGGCAGCCTTTACAGTATCGGCAACAGTTTTAACTGCATCACCAACCATTGGTATAAGAGTTAACCAACCCATTGATGCTTGCATTGTGTCTGAACAAAGCGGATTGCTGGCTTCCTCTTGAGAATTGGGTGCTGCTGATTGTACGGCTAATTTAGTTGTTGCTAATTGTGGAGCTTTTGCCATTACCGGTTTTTTGCTGGTTAAGCGAGTGGTGGTTGGATTAACAGGGATTACTTTGTTTTTGGCAAATTGATCTGCCAATGATTTAATCACTTTGGTTTCCTGAGCGCTGTTATCTTTGGCATTACCCAGCAAGTCAAGATAGTAATCAGCTAATTCCTGATATGGGGTGGCGCTGAGGGTTGTGGTTTGAATATCGTTATCTATACGGTTGTATGTTATTTGCGGGTTGACTGCATGAATTTTATTAAATACATAAATACCCAAACTATTCATACTGGCACCAATATTATATAGTGGCGCATTAGCTGGTTGATTAGCAATTGTATATGCCGAAACCAGCTTATTATTGCTATAAAAGAAAAAAGTATTACCCGTTGTTATTAATCCCGGTGATACTCGTAACCAGCATACCGCACCGATAGCACAAGTGCGCCCAGCGGTGCTGGTATATAAGACGTTACCGGATTTATCTTTCAGCACTGCTGAAGTTAACGTGCTGGTTGTTTGGTTGGATAGACCAACATAGGTTTTATTTACCGACTGCGGCGTTTTTCCTTTATTGGCAGCGGCAGCGGCATTTCCTTTGGTATTGACGTTGCCATCATCTCCGGCAGACTTCCAGGAATCCCACCACGCAGCGTTAGCACTAAATGCGGCACAGGTTAATAAGGCTACTAATAAAGCTTTAGGTTTATTTATGCTACGCATAATTGTGATGTTCCTTTAAAAATTGAGGTGACTGGTAGAATCTATCTCTTCCAATGTTGGATTATAGATTGTTCATACTAATTTAACAATAGATATTTTTGTCTATTTGAGAATTGTGCTGTTGTTTAATATACTGAAATATACCATTATAATTTAAAAAATAAGCTAAATTAAAAATTTGTTGTCGGATTACACTGAAAATTATTTTAAAATATGTTGCAATATATCTACATGATTAAGGGTTGTCAAAGCAAGAAGCCAATAGCATAAAAAAGCCACGCGTTACTGCGTGGCTTTAGTGTAATTATTTTACCTTAGCGAGAGTAAAATCTCTATTAATACTACAACGGCTATCGGTTTTATTGGTATACGCCGATTTAAATTGATGGGGCACAAAATTGCACGACTATACCTGATCATAAATACGGGGCTAATGCTTACCAGTACTGCCAAACCCGCCGCTACCACGATCGGATTGATTAAATTCCGTTACGACTTCAAAACCAACCTGTACCACCGGAACGATAACCATTTGGGCAACCCGCTCCAGAGGATTTAGTGTAAATTCACTATTACCGCGATTCCATACCGAAATCATTAGTTCACCTTGATAGTCAGAATCAATTAACCCGACCAGATTCCCCAGCACAATGCCGTGTTTGTGTCCCAAACCGGAGCGCGGCAAAATCATTGCACATAATGAGTTGTTAGTAATATGAATCGCGAGTCCGGTAGGAATTAATTCAGTTTGCCCAGGTTTAATTATTAACGGGGCACTAATTGCCGCCCGCAAATCAAGCCCGGCAGAGCCAATGGTTGCATACTCCGGCAACTGTTCGCTAATTAGCGGATTTAGAATCTTTAGCTGAATTGTTGTCATTCGTGATTTACCTTGTCAATTAATACGGTCAGTAACTCAATCATATAGTCCAAAGATTGATTATCATTGTCCAGTAGCGGATTATACTCCGAAATTTCAAAGGCCACTAATTTCTTGACATCTAGTTGCTTCATCGTTGCTAAAAATAGGCTCGGTGAAATTCCATCTTCTTCTGGAACGCTGACTGCCATAATCTGTTCTGGATCCAGCGCATCTAAATCCAGGCTAATGCCGACATTGCCATTAGTTTGTTGGCTTAAACGCTCAAATTCATGATTAAATAAATCAATGAAATTTTCACTAGTCAATAGCTGCCGATAGTAAATTTTAACCCCAAGTTTTTTTAATAACTCCTCTTCCGCCGGTTCAAATGAGCGGACTGCAAAATAAACTAAATTTTCCGGTTGGATTTTTGCGCCGTGATAACCGAGAGTGGTAAGCTGTTGATGACCATATCCTAAAAGATGTGCAACCGGCATTCCGTGCAAATTACCGGTTTCCGAGGTATCCGGACGATGGGCATCCATGTGGGCATCAACCCAAATTAAGCCCAGGTGGGCATTTTTTTGTGCTAATGCACCAGCAACCCCACTCCAGCTGCCGATCGCGCAAGCATGATCGCCGCCAAGCATTAATGGAAATAGCGCCTCTTTCTGTGATGATTCAATGATATCATCAGCGACCTGTCCAAAATAACTTTGCAACCGATCTAAATCAGCATTAGTTCCACTATAATCGTATATCGAACTGTCTAACTCTGGAAATTGAGAGTTAAGCTTATCTAATACCAATGCTGGAGTTTTTTCACAACCCAAGGCGCGACCACAATTACCGATCGCGCTGCCGATTAATTTAATCCGGCGCCCCATTAGTTCAATACTCCGATGAGATTTTTGGGGTCGTGAATTGGCGGCACCATATCAACATCGTGTCCGATGCCGTAGCGGTTAGCTAAATCATGAGTTAAGCGCAGGGCAGAGAAGTCTTCAACGGCAAAACCGACCGAATCAAAGATTGTTACTTCATCCGCAGTTTCACGTCCACATTTGCTGCCATTAATGATTTCCCATAATTCCGCGTGCATTACTTCGGCAACTTCGGTTGGTGTCAATTGTTGAATTTCACCTTCAATCATTGATTGTTCGGTATATTCTACAACTACCTTACCGCGGAATAAAATTGATTTTTCCAGTTCTGTTTTGCCCGGACAGTCGCCACCCAGTCCATTAACGTGAACCCCGGCTTTTACCCAGTCATTTTCAATAACAATGGCATGAAGTTTGCAAGCAGTACAAACGGTGATAATGTCGGCGCCACGACAGGCTTCTTCCGCGCTTTCGCAGGCAATTAATTCCAGACCAGAGTTTGCCATATTTTTGGCATATTTGACCATAGCTGCCGGATCGGTATCATAATAGCGAATGGTTGTTAATGGACGAACCAATTTATTTGCCAGTGTTTGAAATTCGCTTTGTGCCCCAGTACCGATTAATGCCATAACCGCGCTATCTTTACGGGCTAAATATTCAGTGGCAATCACGGCTGTGGCGGCAGTTCTAAATGCGGTTAGCGTGGTCATTTCCGAAATTAATAATGGATAACCATGCTTGATTTCATTCATTTGACCGGTAGCAACTACCGTTTGTTTGCCGCTAAATGGGTTGGCCGGGTGTCCGTTGACGCATTTGAAAGTGAAATATTGTTTATCGGCCGTTGGCATCAATTCCAGAACTCCGCCAGGAACGTGTGCTGCATAGCGGGGAGATTTATCAAATTCGCCCCAGCGAACAAAATCTTCTTTAATATATTTAATTAAATCAGTCATAAACTGATTGAATCCATGTTTTTCGACAATTTTAGCTAGGTCTTGTACGGTTACTAATTTCATAAGTGTCCTTTCGTAGTTGGGTAATATTGTCAATTATTATACCGATTTTACAGCTGTTCTTCAAGTAAATACTTTATTGCACTGCATTATAGTTCATTATTGTTGTCATTTAATAGTAGCGCTGCTGAAGCCTGGCAAATGGTGTTGGGTGGGACTTCTTTAGCTATTCCATTGGGGTAGCCGCGATAATTTATACCATAGAGTTTTTGCAGATACGCCAAAAAGCCATCTTTGCCGCAACCAAGCCGCGTTGCCAGATCCTGCCAATTTAATTGATTATTCTGAATTGTAACATAAGCTGGCGACCAAGCCGCTTCCGCCATTGCCGGCATTTTCGGCAATGCCATATACATCAGATGCTGATAACTTGGCAAATTCTCCGAAAATAATTCGCCTTCCAGTCCGAGAATATTTTGCGGGTTGGCGGTTTTTGCCTGAGTTTGGGTTGCCGCCTCTGCGGCACTTAGCGCGGTATAGGTATCGGCAGTGGGTGTCGCCCAAGTGAAACCCGGTTCATACATATCCGAAGAATATGCCAAATCAAAATAGGTTTTATCGGCATAGGCTAGAATGGTTGGATAATTTTTATTTGCTAGATTAACCGCCTGCTTCATTCCCATTGGCAGGGACGGCATCCATACCCACACATGACCGCTTTGGGCTGGCGGAACAATGTTTTTACCAAGAGTATCGTTGTCATTTTGCACATATTGCTGCCAACCGGAAATCATCAACGATGAATTGGATTCGGCAACCCGCGCAAAGAATAGATGCGATTTTTCGAGTGCCGATAGATTGCTCCATTCATTGCGGCAACTGGTGTCATTGGTCCAGGCATTGGCACTCACTTCATCACCACCCAGGCTGACTTCATTGGTAACCGCATATAACGTGGTTTGCTGGTTAAATTGATTGGCAATTGCGACGGTTATATCGTTGACTGTTTGAGTAAATTGATTACCGACTGAAATATTGTTACCATAAGTACAAACCGGCAGCACGTCATCGGTATATCCCTGCACCGATACAAACTGAGAACTATCGTTGGGATCAATCATTGCTGTTGGCAGAGCTTTAATCAGCGACCTAGCGTGACCTGGTAAATCAATTTCGGGAATTACCGTGATTTGATTTTGATTGGCATAGCTGATAATCTGTTTAATATCTTCCGGCGAATAACTATAACCATAATTACTATTTGCTATAGGGTAGCTTTGTTGACTCAGGTTTGTAGTGTCGAGATTGTTTTGTAACAACATTTGCGGTCCAACTAGTTGACCTAAACCGCGCATAGCGCCAACAGTTGCTAGTGTTGGATAGCCAGGAATTGCCAGCCGAAATGCCTCATCATCAGAGAGGTGTAGATGCAGCGAATTTAATTTTTGCGCTGCCATTACGTCAATAAGCGATTTTATCTCATTAACGGTGAAATAGTGCCGCGCGACATCAAGTCCAACCCCACGATAT
>JBPOJK010000009.1:0-8806 GCA_052033675.1 Pseudomonadota bacterium | reverse complement strand
GTAATTACACCCGCAGTGCCATTTAATGAGAATGCCGTTAGCGCTTTAGCACTGTTTTGAGCTACCGTAACAGTTACCGTATAGTTCTGAGTACTGCCGTTTTCTGCCGTTACCGTATAAACTACCGGGTTAGTAAAGTTATTGGGCGTTACTCCACTAACTTGGGCAACATTGCTAACTTTCACCGATTGACCGCTAGTAGTAAAAGTCGCAGTTAAGGCGGTTACATTGGTTCCATATGGCATGGTTACCGCGATATTCTGTCCAGTAATTACACCCGCAGTACCATTTAGAGAGAATGCCGTTAGCGCTTTAGCACTGTTTTGAGCTACCGTAACAGTCACCGTATAGTTCTGAGTACTGCCGTCTTCTGCCGTTACCGTATAAACTACCGGGTTGGTAAAGTTATTGGGCGTTACTCCACTAACCTGGGCAACATTGCTAACTTTCACCGATTGACCGCTAGTAGTAAAAGTCGCAGTCAAGGCAGTTACATTGGTTCCATATGGCATGGTTACAGCGATATTCTGCCCACTTATTACTCCGCTGGTACCATTTAGTGAATATGCTGTTATATCTTTAGCGCTATTCTTTGCTACTGTTACAGTTACCGTATAGTTCTGAGTACTGCCGTCTTCTGCCGTTACCGTATAAACTACCGGGTTGGTAAAATTATTGGGCGTTACGCCATTATCTTGAGTAACGTTGCCGACTTTTACCGATTGACCAGTAGTAATATAGGTTGCTATCAAAGCCGTTACATTGGTTCCATAGGGCATCGTTACTGCGATATTTTGTCCGCTAATTACCCCAGCGGTTCCACCCAATGAGAATGAGGTTATCGCTTTTGTGCTTGGTTTTATCGAGCCGCTAACTAAAATCGTTAGAGGACTAAGCGTTGTAGCTGTACCGCTACTGGTAATTGGTGTTGCACTCGGCGTGATTACATAAGTACCCGGATAAGTAGTCACTGAAGAAGCAATAGTCACTTGACATTGCGATGAGGCACCACTACCCGCGGTACCAATAACACATGGTGTCGGAGAAGTTGTGATGTTAATTCCATAGCTTTCGCGGGTATTCAATCTAGTCGCTAATTGCTGGTTGGTGGCAAAAGTTATATTATAGCTCTCATTCGCACTACCCCCCTCAAGATAAATACTTGCTTGAGCCGGAGTACCATTACTAACCGGTAAATCATTTTGTGAAATATAGACGGTTGAGCCATTGGGAAGAGTTCCGATTGAAACGGGTGTTCCATTACTTCCAGAACTACTGCTGCTACCGCCGCTACTGCAGCTGGCTATAAAAATCACGAACAATACAATCAGTGCATTAATTATTTTTTTCACCTACAAACCCCTTCAGAATTTTACATACGATAGCTGCCAATAATACAGCAGAATAATGTGCGATTATAACGAAGGAGGTTGTGCTTCAACAATCACCATTTTTGGTGAGGTGCAACAAATAAACAAGCAAAACAGTGAAAGACAATAGGCGAGATTTTAAAATCTTTAATACAATGATTAATTATGTAGGATTAAACCACAAAATCATATTGTTTTAACCAAGCCGCAAGTTTTTCCTCCAAAATAATTACCGATGGTCGCCATAATGATTCGGGAATAGAAAAAAGGAAACCATGGGATAACGCGGTCTCAACAACTAATTTAGTACTGTCCATTGGCAATGCAAACTTTATCCGTAATTGATTTCTGATTATTGAGGCAATCGTTTCGCGTTTTACCTCCAAAATATCAGCGATTTGTTCCTGAGTAATTCCGCAAATCAGTAAAAAAAGAACCGCCTCTTCACGTTTGGATAACTTAATGCGTAATGTATCCATTGAATAAATTAAAAACCAGATTATCATCAAACGCAACAACTTGAGCTCTACCGCTTACAATAAAATCAATTTATCAATACCATAAAAATGTTTAAAACGCACACCCAAGCACCAAGCATGGACAAAGCTCTGGTAGCAAATGACTACCACCAGAGCTTTTATTCAACCCGCCACCCAACAATTAGCTATAAATTGGGGGTTTTATTAACAAACATATCCACGATTCCACTTTCAACATTGCCTGCAATACCAACAGTGGTACTACCTGTTATATAGCTAGTGCCATGACTATCTACATCAATTCCAGAACCGCCCGTAGATCCTCCAGCTGCACCAACTTGGGTTGTCCACACTAATGTACCAGAGGCATCATATTTGGCAATGAAATAGTCAGCCACCCCAGACTGGGTTAATCCTGCTGCCAAGCTACTTGTTGTAACACCAGTAATATAGCTATTATTATTGTTATCAACACGAATACCTAAGCCATACGCACCACTACCAGCCGCAGAACCAGCCGTTTGTTTAGTCCATTTTAAATTACCATCGCTATCATATTTAGCCACAAAGTAATCGGTATTACCAATCTGGGTTTGCCCAGAGATGCCGCCAGTAGTAGAGCCAGTAATATAACTATTACCGCTGCTATCGCTACTGATGCCGTACCCATTGGTCTGCGTACTTGAACTACCGCCGACTTGCTTAGTCCATAATAAATTACCAACGGTATCATATTTAGCGATAAAATAATCACCAAAACCCATCTCAGTTTGTCCGGATATACCGACATTAGTGATTCCGGTAATGTAACTATTGCCATTAGCATCAGCACTAATCCCTTTCCCCTCGGTTACGTCATTACCAGTGTCGGCACCACCAACTTGTTTAATCCAAACTTGATTACCACTACTATCGTATTTGGCAATAAAATAATCTTCCGCACCATGTTGCATCTGACCACTAAATGCCCTCGTGGTATAGCCTGTGATGTAAGCATTACCACTACTATCCATGCTCACACCCAAAGCAACGGAATCTCCACCACTAACCCCAGCTTGTTTAACCCAAGTACGAGTTCCTGAACTATCATATTTGGCAATAAAAAAATCAAAATTTCCGGTTTGAACACCAGTAATCGCATCAGTAATAGCATGATTAGTCTCACCAACCACATAACTATTGCCTAGACTATCAGTAGTTATGCTCCTGCCATAAGTCTCTCCACCAAAAGCACCACCAACTCTAGACCACACTAACATACCAGCATTATCAAATTTCATAATAAAATAATTGCGCGTTGAAGAGCCACCATCACCAGGTGAAGCTCCCGTAACATAACTATTCCCGGCAGCATCTAAACTAATTCCGTAACCAACTACAGACTTATTGGTCACACCAGCTTGCCTTGTCCAGCCAGTGATCACCGTTACGGTTACCGCTTGTGAAGTCGCGGTAGTATAGCCGGTGGCTGTCGCATTAAAGGTAGTAGTACCTGCTGCAACTCCGCTCAAAGTCACACGACAAGAATTGCTCGCGGTAGTCAAAGAACAGCTGGCTGGCGAGACTGTCATTACGGCAGTATCAGTGCTGGCAATGGCTACATCGACAGGTGTAGTTATTCCTGAACTGTTTTCTATGCTCACTAACGCCGTGGTTGTTCCTCCAGCTGCAATATTTGACTCCACGACAGCATGAATAACTAAAGTTCCAATTTGTGGATTAACCGTTACCGCTTCTGATGTCGCAGTGGTATAACCTTTTGCAGCAGCACTAAAGGTAGTTGTACCTGCCGTCGCACCTGTCAAAGTCACTGTACAAGAATTACTAGTGGTAGTTAAAGCGCAACTGGCTGGTGATACTGTCATTAACGCCGCATCAGTGCTGGCAATAGTTACATCAATAGGTGTAGTTATTCCTGAGCTGTTATTTAAGCTTATCACCGCAGTAGTTGACTCGCCAACATTGATTGTCGATTCTGCGACTGAATAAATAGCTAGCACACCTGGTTGAGTGGCTGCAGCTGTAACCGTTACGTTAATCACGCCAATTTGTTCTTTCGTTTGCGTAACTCCGTTATTAGTATAAGTTGCATATAAATTCAAATTATAGGTTCCCGCGGTTAGGCCACTACGTACCGCAACGTTTAATTGTGAAGAGCTTTCACTAACGCTTCCAGTTACAACCAAGCTTTCCGGATTAAACGTCCCGCAGATGGCACATGCAGTAATCAAGCTTGAGCTAAGCCGAGTTGTAGAGGTAACACTTTCTTCGGTACTTAGATTTACAATAGTTTGACCACTACCACCTTTTAAAACATAGGTAGCTGTAGTACTTTCTCCAGAAGTAATACTCAAACTGGTCGTGCCAAACAATTGACTACCATTGGGAAAGGTATGCAGATCAACAACCGTTCCATTACTTGGCGCACAGTTGCCAACTCCGCTACAACTTGCCACAACCACGGCAAGCAGCAATAATGCTACCCACCTCAATGAGTGGAAGAATCGGTTTAGTGAAATTTGCATAATCATACCTTTCTAAATTAAAAATAATACTCTTCGTTAATTCTTCATCGACACCAACAAGGATTAACCGTCAAAGACAATAACCTTAACTTAACTCATTGCAATAAAATCAATTTATCCGCCCAACCATGCTCATCTCGCACTTGATGCGATTCCACAGAGATATAACGGATAAAGCTATGGTAGCAAATGACTGCTACCATAATTTCAATAAAAGTAGTTATGGTCCAACTGGCCCACCACCACGAACTGGTAAGACATTATATGGATTATATTGTCCACCGTTGAAAGTTGTCTCGCCAATGCCCATATCAATCAACCACATGGTACTACTAGGAGTATAAGCGAGAATCGTAGACGTCCAATACTTCTTGTTTTGCACACCGCTAAAACCTTGATTGTTCAACCAATTTGATGAAATAGAATAATTAACTTGCCCATAATTTATCAGTGAGCGCAACTCAGTGAAATTAGGTAAACGCCAGTCGTTATGACCACAGAGTTTAGTCGTAGCTGCATTCATTTTGGTCATCGCAGTCAACGCATTGTACCAAGTAATTGAATTAAGAGCGGCATCAGTATTATCATAAGTTGGCTGGTTAATTAGGCTACCTCCGCTAGTTGCAGTAAAGCCAATAATGCCATTCTTTGGCCACATTAAACCAGTTTGACTGTCGGTTATACAATCTGCTTCGCTTTCAGTACCAGACTCAAAGCGTCCGCTAACATTAGTACCAGCCGTACCTGTTTGCAATGCACCATCATCACCAGCGGCATACGAGGTTGTTTGCCCAGTTTGTGGAATTTTTGCTGGCGCAGTGCTAGTCGCAGAATTGCCGCGAACCGCCCATATAGGCGCTGTAGAAGTTTTTTTATCTTGCGTGATTATTCTTCCATAACCTGAATCATTCAGCATAACTACCCATGCAGAACTGCCGCTTGCTACCATAGTCGTAGATGACCAATAAGAAAAATTACCCACGCCAAGAAATCCACTAGTATTTAACCAAGTATAAGGAACTTTTTGCCCTAGATTTAGCATTGATGCTAACTCATTGACATTTGGTAAGCGCCAATCTGTATAGCCACAGTATCCACTGCCGCTATTCAAACTTTCTACCGCCGCTAATGCAGGATAGGTGTTTGGATCTATAGTGCCATCTTGCCATTTATAGGTTGTAGTTGATGGACTTTGTTGCCACATTAAGCCAGTCAAATTATCATTTTCAACCAATTGCCCGCTTGGACAAGCACTTCCATTAGCTGCGGTACCAGTAGTAAAACGCACTTGCGGAACTAAGTAATCATAACCATTATACGCCCATGCTACACCATAAGGAATATTGTAAGGACCTGACACGTAGCCGTAACCATCTGACCCTGCTGGAGAATTGATACACGTAGGAGATATCGGGCTGCACATGCTTGGTACTTGATTCATCTGTCCGGTTTGTGGTAGCGCGATTTGTACTACCGTTGGTGCTACTGCAATCGCAAAGCTTACTGTAGCTGGCGCTGGAGTTGCGGCTGGACTAGCGGTAGTATTGCTAATGCTGATGGTATTGCTCGCTGCCGCAACCTCATTCGCGCCGACATTTACCGTAATAGTACAGCTTCCCAAACCAGCACTGCTACTGATGGCACAATCATTATTAGTGAAAGTTACATCGCTCGTTGTAGTTGTCGCATGGATAGTTTGCGCTGTGATATTATAGCCGCCGCTTAGAGTTGCCGTAATCGTGAAACTTTCACCTGGGGAGACACTGATACTGGATGCCGGATTGGTGATAACCGCAATACTTGATGCAACAAAGACATTGGCATAGACCGTACCACTAAGGTCTTCGGGTTGACCGCTGGGACTATCTTGGTCGTTCCATGCCAGATGCACTTGGCTCAGATCCAGATTATTTATACCCGTTGCGGAGGTAGCTAAGCTAAAAGTTAGCGTACAGCTAGCGTGTGGCTCTATGGTTGCCGGACAGTTATTGCTTTGACTCCACGCACCTAACGAGTCAGTTGTCACCGCAAAGCTAGTCGCAGGAACTGTTCCGTTATTAGCTAAAGTATAGATCACAGTTGGAGCAGTAGCATTTTGCTGAACTTGGTAAGCGCTATTACTGGTTTTCCCATCGCCGCCGACAAAGCCGCTGGATGCTGTGAACGTAGGCACAATTATTGCACTTTGTGCCGTAGCCACCTGTCCGCTTAATGCTGAACCTGCAATTAATGGAGTAGCACCAGTATATGGCGTGTAGCGGACATTAAGATTATCGGTTTTGGTTCCTGCGGGGATTGTGGATTCCACCGTGCCAAATTGAACGCTAAGGTTACAGCTATCTCCTGCCGCTAAGCTCGCTCCACATTGTGGGGTGGTAGTCACGGTGTTAAAAAATGTACCCGTTGCCACACTAGCAGTCATGCCAGTTGCAGCTATTTCACCGCTGTTAGTTACGGTGAAGATATTGGTTAGGCTATCCACTCCGTTATTCACTATCGTACCATAAACATAAGGATTAGGCATAATCGACAAACTAGCCGTCGACTGGGTAGTACGATAAGTTACTCCCACGGTACTGCTGGCACTGGCGACACCACCTGCGATCAAATAGTTATAGCTAACTACGATGTTGGCTGAAAGAGCTGGATCTACTATTGCGCTATTAGTATAAATCAGGTTGACATTACAGCTTTCGCCTGCAGCTAAGCTAAATGGCGTTGCACCGCATGGATTACTTATTCCGCTGGTAGAGGTGCTAAAGTAGTTGGGTAGTGTCGTATAGACAATGTTGGTTTCCTGATTATCACCCGTATTTTTAATTGTTACCAGACTGGTTGCCGTTGAATTAGCCGTAGTTGCGCTAAAATCAAAGTTAGGATTACTACCACTGCTGATGCTTAATCCGGCTATCGCATCCTTACCCACATAATTAACGGTAGCTGTACCACTACCTGTTGTCGTGCTGGTGCTATTATAGTTAGCCGTCACACCTGAGAAACCCTTGAGTGGTTGATTTACCGGAAATGTCACCGTATAGTTACAACTGGCACCGGCTGCCAAGCTGCTGCCACAAGTACTCGCAGTAGATGTCAATGGACTAGCAGGCGTAAGCACCAAATTAGTGATAGCACCATTCCCGGTATTAGTGTAGGTAATCTGTTGGCTTACGTAATTTTGATTCAGATTAACATAATTCGGTTGAATAGTTAGAATACCTTGGGGATTACTGGCTGAACCAACCGTAATCGTATTTATATCGCTGCCAGTAGCAACTACGGTATCATTCTCTAGCATTTGGAGTTTAAAGCTAAATTGACTGACTCCAGCAGGAATGCTCACCAGATAAGACACCACGGAGGGCCTAGCTAAATCAGTGGCACCGCTGCCGCTGTTTCCTGTTAGCAGCTGGGTATTACTCAGCAGATTACCGCTACTATCCACCAGTTGAATAGTGTTAAAGGCGGCACCTGGACTAGTTGAACTAACTGCGATACTCACAATGACATTGGTTGCACCACTCTCATTCGCTATTATTGAGCTAGGGAAATAAGGGGTTAGCGCATTGATGTCACTTGCCGTATTCGCTGGTAAATCTACCAGACCAATATTCGCAGTCAAAGAAAGTGCGGAGCTAGTGCTAGCTTTACTAAATAATGCTTTAGCTTCGCTAGTTAATTTGCCAACTACCGAGGTGCTGCTCTGTGGTGTTGCCACTACGGTAAAAGAACCAGGATGGCTGATTGGACTTGCCGCAATCGAAGCCATAATTTGACAACTTCCATGCGCCGGAATGGTGGCACAATTACTTTGACTGGCTGAAGTTATAGTAATATTTCCATTAGTATAATTGCTTGCCGCTGGCACGCTGTACGTCAAACCAGTGGCCGCGTAATCGCTGCTATTGCTGATCATCAGCGGTACTTCCGTCGCTACTCCGGCTGGATAGAGATTAGGGGCGGTTAAAGTTAGTACTGCGCTTCCGGTTGGGTTGGAACTTTGTCCGGGAGGACAGCTGCCTGCCCCGCTACAAGCAACTAAAGTTGCCATTGCTAGCACGCTTAGTGTGGTTTTTAATAAATTATTTAATCTCATATTACTATTCTCTTCTTTAGAAATTGTATTGCGTGCCAAAAGTCACAATATTCGCGGTTCCAGTATAAGTGTTTTGGAATGGTACTAAAGCATAATCTTCAACGCGTAGATCAAAGTGTTGGCTTAATTTAAACGATGCGCCAATCCCGGCTAAACCTACTCCATAAGTACTACTCAATCCACTAGCGCATAAAATGCAATTACCGGTAGTTGGTGCAGTTCCACTCCAGCTATTGGTGCCAATACCAACTCCCAATCGTCCGTATAATGAGAACATCTCAGTTAACGGTAGGGTTCCTTTTACCGCCACATCAAAAACATTCTCAGTAACCGTTGTTC
>JBPOJK010000184.1:0-5088 GCA_052033675.1 Pseudomonadota bacterium | reverse complement strand
CTATCGTTAATTAACAGGTTGTCCCTTAATGGGACAACCTGTTAATTAGCAAAGTCTTCCTATTTCAATTCAAGGATTTAATCCAGCGTTGCATAATGTAACACAGGCTCAACTAGTAAATAAATTTCCTAATTACCAAATAATCCACAACACCCAATAGACGAGCAATGCCAATCGGACGAAGTACTCTTTATATAGTTACTTATTTGATTGGCAACTCCATTCTCGGTTGTGAATGAGGCGTTTTTAGGTACCGAAAAGATTTTTTGTGGCGACTCTGTATTGATCGTTAAATCTTTTTTGAGACGTATTTTATTCTCAAAATAACTATTTACCTCTGCTATAAACTCGTTATGCAAATTTTCGGAAAACCGTGAATTAGTTATCCGGTAAGAAGTTTTTGCATTATCTAAGCTTCCCAATCTAAGCATAGCTTCTGAATTTTTAAGTTTATTTTCAATATATTCAGAACTATGAATCCTCATAAATTGCCCAAAATCAGAATACCAATAACGATTCCAGATATCGCCCTCTTTCCCGCTGGCAGATAATTCCAAAGAAAATTGACGTTTCAAATTTTCTGGAACCTCAGGAATGTTCAACAAATCTGCAGCGCCAGGTTTTATAAACCAAAAAGGAAGACTAATATCCCCATCCTGATAGCTAAGAATTCCATAAAATGGAAAAAAAATGCCTTTCAGTTTAGAATTTTGTCCGGTTGATTGATAGAATAATTGCCCTTGTATGCGTGTCACAGAGCGCTCACCTTCGGCTGTTTTAATTAATATTGAGTTGTAACAGGTTACCGCATTACAACAAGAACAAATCACTAATAACAACCAAAATATCTTTCTCATAATAACTCCAAAATATTTTTTAAATACTGTTCTTTACTGGGATTATGCCTAAAATCTAGAAACCAACATTAGCAAATCTTAGGCATAAAACTTTATTCAATTACCCGAAATTCCATGGTATATTTCGGTGTTGACCCCCATCCTTTTGAATTCATAAAGTGTAAATTCATATTTTTGGTAACAAAAATATCATATGTTGCTTTATTATAAAGAGCCAGCTGCGCCCGTTTTGTCGGACCACTTATTTCGCCTTCTTTAATGAATGGTGACTCAGTAATTACAATTGAAGTAACTCCCCAAGATCCTGTTGTATAATTAATATCGGAATAATGCCAGAAATTAGCAACATCTTGTTGAGAGGGACCAATATTTCCAGGGTTTGCTGGTGGATGGGTATGAAATACTGCTAATCTCTCTTGTTTATCATTTCCAGCATATTTCTGTTCATTTTCTTGGCTGATAGTACAAGCGACCTTTCCGCCTATATTGACTGCTGAAATAAATGGTCCTTCTTTATTTTGCATAATAAAACCACAACGTTCATTTTTATCCCCAAGAGTCGCACTATAAATCTGGTTTAGTTGGTTCTTAACTAGATTATTATTAAAAACCTTCACTATATCCTTGGGTTCGAGCCCAAAAGCGGAGCTAAAAAAAATGCTTAAAAATAAACAAAATATATTCTTTTTCATAAAATTCCCTATAGCTTATAAATGTTTGACTTTATAATCAAAAATTCAAATAAATTATTTGTTAAAGACCCTCATGGCACCATTTAAAATGGTATAACTCCAGTATTGGCCACACCAGTTAAATTGCTGATTGAAGTGGCTCCATTGTAATAAAATTTAGTAGCAGTATTTGACGAACCGACACCGTAAAGAGTTGCGGCTCCATTTCCATCAATATAAAATACAGCTGAATTCTGACCACCTTTTGTATTCTGTAATGGTGGAACAATTTTTACATTAGTGTACTTATGTTCCTGTGCCCATTTTTTTATCCCGTCAACTCCTTTTGGATCTGCTGTAGTGCCTGGGCTAATTAATATAGTTGTAGAATTAGGATTAAAATCAATATTGGTTATTACTGCAAATTTTTTATTAATATCATTAATATCATATCCATCTGGTGTATTGTTTGAAAAATGAGTAAATGCTGAATTATGATTTTGCTTATCATAAAATGCAACTGCCATACACGGAGCCATTCCTGTTGTATAGTATGCAATTTTAGTTGAGTCATTCTTTTTTACTAACCATCCAGGCTGTTCAATATCCTGCAATACCTTTTCCAAAGGAGCTCCAGATAATATTAGCATCTTTGTATAACCAAATACAGGTTTTGGTAGCGTACTCTCATTAATCGCGGCAGTACCTGTGAAAGCATAACCATGCGTAATATTTAGTACAAATAATGAGCTAAGAAGAGCTCTTTTAATAAATTTTTTATTCATTTTGGTCCTTTTATAATTTAATAGCAGACGTTACGCAGGTATCGACGTTTTAGCGCTAGATTATTGAGTTTAGCGATTTTGCGCGCTGATTGCTTATGTAAGATCAACGAGCCAGAAGGAAAATTCAATAACCTAGTGTTAAAGTCATTATCATGCGTAACATCACTTAATAGTTTGTAGCATTATTTACATTGCTATTTACGTACAACGAACAACTCAACCTCCAGTCGCACGGCTTGAGCAGTAAACAAAATAACCCATCAAGCTTCAATAAATGATCTAAACTATTTAACTTAATTCAAATAATTTAAATATATGTACGGTACAAAGCTCTGGAGATTATGCTGCTGCAACTACCAATTGTCGTAACAATAAAACGAAAGATTATTTTAAGTTACACGTTTGTCCTAATTTACATTCAATGGTGTAATTTGAAGATTTTCCACTTAAAGAGGCATCAATAATAGATTTGTATTTAGAAACATCTGTAACAACAATCGGAGCCATATCTTCGAAACTGGTGACAAAAGAATTTATTCCGGATACTAAGTACTTACCATTTTCAAGCGCCATGACCGGAGCGCCGGAATCACCCGCAGCGGCTAAATTTTGTAATTTCATAGCATTTAATTTTGGATATTGCGTCGAACCAGCTACTATTGCCTCTTTTAAAAAGCCTGGTGCATTGAGCATCTCATTTAAATCTTTTTGTTTTAGTTCATTAGACATTGACCAGCCGTATATTAAATTCCCTCCTACAGTAGAGGTACTTGATATTTGTGCGTATGTTGAAAAGACGTCTTTTTTTAGTTTGATTAATGCCACATCTGGAATTTTGCCATAGTTTAAATTACCAGCACTTGAGATAAAAATTATTTTATCAATAGCATCTTTTCCACCATTGAAGTTAATTATATCTCTATCTGCTTGAATGTTTTTTTGATTAGTAAGATTAAATGGATTTAAAAATCCAACTAACTGAGAATATGGCTGCGGATTTTCACACTCCTTTAATCCAGTTGGCGATGCAGATTTTGAATTTGATTTCGTATACCGCACGCCAGGATAACCATAACAAAAATTACCATACGGCGTATTACTAGTATTACTTAATGGTCTTACTATATCAATGTCATTTATTTTAAAAGTATATGACTTTCCAACAGTATCCGGCTCAAATTCTGCTTTATTAAAACAATGCGCCGCCGTTAAGATATCTCGGGGACCAACTACCACTCCGCCGCAAGCTGTCGATTTTGTTCCCTTTGAATAATTATAATCAACTATAATTTGAGGTATTAATAAATATGGCTGCCCAGCGGAAACAACTGACGCAACTCCCGACGAATTACCTATGGCAAAAGAGGACACACTACTCAAAGTTAATAAAATCGTTAATGTTTTTTTCACAATTACTCCAAATAAAAATGGTATTATTTTATAAATTATTATCGCTATAAAGAAATTTACCTCTATAGCAAGAAAGTGAATGATTATTTAAAATTATATTGCTGCCTTTTCTCTCCTTATATTAAAAACTAGTATCACTGACCAATTCCCATCAGGTACATTATTATTCCCATGGTAAATAGTGACAATACGGTACCCAAAACCGTGCTACTGCTTGATTCTAGCCGCAATACATCATATCTTACCGCAAACATTGTAGTCATTATTGCAGGAGGCATCGCACATAATAAAATAGCTTCTTTGGCCCATTCACCGCTAATTCCAAATGCAATAACGATTCCCCACATTAACAGTGGATGCAGAATATTCTTACGAAAAATATTTAATAGTACAAATCGGTTAAAGCGGATTCGGTCGGTAGACATAATCAAACCAAGAGTAAATAGAGAAACTCCCGAAGTCGTGCTTCCAAATAATTTCAAAGACTCTACTGCAATGGCTGGTATTTGTACGTTGAATGCGGCAACCAGAGTACCGAAAACAGGAGCTAATATCAATGGTTTTTTGAACACTTTAAGGATCAGTAGCGTGATACTCGTACGTGACTCAGAATTTTGTCCCATTTCAAGAACCAACACTGTTAATGGAATCATGATCAGACTAGTAATAATATTTCCAACAACAATTGAGATTAACGCGTGCTCTCCAAAAAGTACCATAAAAATTGGAATCCCCATGAATGCCATATCTGGAAATGAACTTACAAATGAAGATTGACAACTCTCTGCCAGAGAACGACGATAAACATAAAGATTGATAATTAACACTAAAATATACATTCCCATCAATCCCGCAGCAAAACCACCGATAAATCGAACGTTGATAATATCCTCAATATTTGAAGTGGCCGTTTTAACAAACAGAGTACAGGGAAAACTAAAACTCATGACATACGTAGCAAAATGTTGGCTATGCTTATTATCAATAATTTTGCGCCAACCAGCAACCCAGCCAATCGAAATAATAAAGGTTAAAGGAATTAGTGATTTTAATATTAGTTCCATAATTACACCCCTAAGTGCCTACTTAAACATTTTAATAACTTAAGCACTAGAAAAATCTAATACTCATATTTATTGATGCACAGATCAGTCTATATTTACACGATTCCAGAAGGTTTTAAATTTCCCTTAGATTAACTAACACAAACTCAAAGCCGTCAATCTAAGGGAATAAAAACCAGCTAAATATCAAAACATCCAGTAGAATGCATTCCTAGGTATTTGTAATCAATCCCGACCATATATTCAGTGCATTGGCTACTATTGTTGTCTTTATAAATAAAACCAACCATATCGGCTGTAT
>JBPOJK010000062.1:0-9007 GCA_052033675.1 Pseudomonadota bacterium | reverse complement strand
CTATCGTTAATTAACAGGTTGTCCCTTAATGGGACAACCTGTTAATTAGCAAAGTCTTCCTATTTCAATTCAAGGATTTAATCCAGCGTTGCATAATGTAACACAGGCTCAACTAGTAAATAAATTTTACATCTTTTGTAATGATTTATCTTGACACTAATAAATAGTAAGAGTAAAATCATGCTATACAATAACAATAAAAATAATAATGATTTTTAATTATCCAATAAGAAAAATCATTAACTGGAATAATATCATGAAAACCGCGGAGAAAATAGCACGACTGCAACTACAGTTGCAGTATGGTTTTATATTGGTGATGCTATTTGTATTTTTACTACAAATACTTACCGATGGATCATTCTGTTCCATTCAAGACTTGGTCACATTATTAATTGACTGGTTTGATGGCGCTGGTCTGTTACAAACCGAGGACCATAGCTTTTGGCTGTTTTCTTTCATCTGGAATAGCAATTACATTGAAACCTGCGAAACTTTATTATTTATAATAACTATCCCGACCGATATTCTCGAATGTATCCGCCTTTATAACCTAATCTTGGAAGCCCTTGCTTATCAACTATCAATATACCTTGCGATCATTTTATCGCAATTCCCGGTGCTGTATAAATCACAATTCATTATCTCATTTCATAAAGCTGCCCGCACCATCAATAGCGCCGTGATTGCTGTCCCGTAATTCAAAAATCTCCTTCGTCCTTTAATTTTTGATTTTTATATTTTATTTATAATATTCAGTCAATTAGATAATATAACTTTATCTTAAACTGCATAATAGGATGTTATTACCCCATATTTTTGGAGATTTATTATGAAAAAAAATTTATTACAAACTCTTTTTGTCGTTTCAACTGGAATAACCATGGTTGCCTGCAACAGCGGAGCTCCCGGCAGTAATAGCAGTACTAATCCATCCACAACACAAGGCGCGGGTTATGATGTGTACGTTAAAAATGAAAGCAGCGACACAGTCCAGGTACAGAAAATTCAGCTGACCCACCTAAGCCCGGAACATCTGCAAAGAGCCCAGTCATTTGCTCTGCAGAATGCCCAATTACTATCGACAACTGCTGCTCCCGCAACCAGTTATGCCATAACTAACGGGGTTAGCGGCTTCCCAGCTAATTTTTACAGCAATAGCAGCGCAAAACTGATTCCACTGAACCAGCAATACTTTGGTTCATGTGTAACATTTTCAACTGTTGCCGGAGTCAGTTACATTGACAGTAATTATGCCAGCACTACCGATATATCACCATTGGATATACTTGATGAGGGTTATGAAATGTATCCAACCGACATATCCAGTACCGGTTGGGATGGTTTGCCGGATGCCTCGACTTTGCTTGGCAGAATGCCAAATCTAGCTTACTATCATAACTATAATGATACGGTGTCGACTTACAATGCCCTGTCAACTGCTTATCAAAACTCAGGCGATACGGGTGACCTAACCATTTCGCAATTGACCAGGCTTTCCGGGTTTAGCAGCCAATTGTCAAAATTTGAGCAGCTAGCGACAACCAGCAATGGTACGGCATTTAGCAATGTCAGCAACGCATGGAGCCAATTGGCATCAGATTATAGCACCAATAATGCTTCAATCATTAAAAGTGCATTAGACAATGGCAATATTGTCCTAATCGGTTTTGATGTCTATGATTCCAGTGAAGCTGCGAATAGTTCGGCATGTCTGAATGGACAGGGAAGCACTCTTGGTTCTGCGGAGTATTTGTACAGTGCCTCAAGCTCTACCGTTAATAAAGTTTCACCGGCATCATCTTCCAATTATAACGCGTGGACAAATCCCAGCGGTTGTGTGCTTGGCGGACATGAGGTGTGGGTGGTTGGATATTCTAAGTCCGCCAGCGGTCAGCTAATCTTTACCATTCGTAACTCTTGGGGCAACTCAGGAGATAATGGACAATATTATATGACCGATAATTATGTAAATACCGCAGTTAATTCAATTACAGCCGTAACTAAATCTGTAATATAACATAAATTTTTAAGGTTCTTACTCTTGGGTAAGAACCTCTATTTATCAATAATTTACAGGAAATATGAGATGAAAAATAATTTGCTAAAAAGTTTATTAATATCCGCTACTGCAGGTAGCCTAATTTCGTGTAACAATGGAAGTAATGGCACCTCTCAAATTGGGACTAATCAAAATTCAATAACTCAAACAACAACTGTAACATGTTCCGGAATACAAACCTGGGACTCAGCTATTGCATACGACACAGGAAGCTATGTTATATACAATGAAATTGAATATCAAAGCTCCTTTTGGACACAAAATAATAATCCCGCTACAAACAATGGCCCTAGCAATAGTGGTGAACCGTGGATAGTTATTGGTGCTTGTAATAGATCTGTAAATTCTACGCCCACACCAAGTTCAACTGCCTCACCTCAACCGACACCCATAAATGTTATAACAGGAGCAGCAAAAATAAAAGCTACATATTGGGCAATGTGGGGCGGGAACACTTCTTACGATTTAACAGGTGGAAGTTATAAATCTACTCCCGTTGATGCAGAAAATATTAATTCAGCATACAATGTGATTATAGCATCATTTATTATAACTGATACCAATGGTAACTATACACTGGCCACATACGACCCAGGATCTCAAATTCCAGTCTACTATTACACTGATCAACAAATCATAAACATGGTTCAACAAGTGAAATCTCAAGGTCGAAAAATAATTGTTTCAATAGGTGGCCAGTATTTCACCCTCAAAATGGCTACAGCGCAAGATAAAAATTTCTTTGAGTCTCAGCTAAAAGGTATTATCAATAAATTTGGTTTTGAAGGAATAGACCTTGATCTGGAAGGCGGCGCTACAGGTGCTAATCCAACATTACTTGCACAAGCAGTAACAAATGTGGTTGACTATTATCGATCTCAAGGACAAGATTTTTGGCTAACAATGGCTCCAGAGTGGGGATATGTAGTTCCCTATGGATATGGTTGCGGGCAGTATGGAAGTCACTCATATCAAAATTTATTCTATGTTCAACTAATTAATGCTATCGGAATGGATAATATCAGTTATATCTGGCCACAAACTTATAACCAGGGTTCATCAAATGGAGTCTGTGGCAACAATCAAAATTCAATAAACCCCGGTAGCGGAATGGATAATTTTGTGTCGGCATTAGCCTGGGCCGCAACTACTGAATCAGGTTATAGTGTGAATACAAGCGGAATGGCTGCTCCATTAATGCCGATAATCCCAGCCAGTAAATTTGTAATTGGTATCCCTGCTACCTTAGGGGCTGCTGGTGGTGGAATGACCTATATAATGACACCAACACTCATTAATAATTCATGGAATATAATGAAAAACATCTATGGATTTATTCCTGCAGGATATATGGATTGGGCCGCAGATTGGGATGCAACTCCTTACACAAACACGGCTTATTCTTTTACCCACTTTGCATGGCAAACGGGATTAACCATGTCAGCGTTACAATGAAATCAACACAAGTTTTTATTTAGCAAGGTTATAGTAATCAAACAGGAGATATCATGAAATCAATAAAAGCAATTGCTTATATCGGAATTTTTACTGGCTGGCTACTTGCTGGCTGCAATTCCGGAACTTCAGCTACAGGTATAAGCAATGTTCAATCCGCAACGAAGAATACAATGTCAGCCTCAAGCGCCGACCCGACTAAAAAAGGATTTGCAATTCAATTTACTATCAATGCATCACCACTGAAAGTAGCATATTCGCCATATTATTATAGTGGTACAACCGATCCTTCTTCATGCACTAATGCCACGGCAATATATCAAACAACAATTACCCCGACATTAAAACTTAATTCAAATACTACGTTGATAACCGATTGGCAAAATTATGAGTATTTTAACTGCAACAATGCAATTACCAAATTGGTGATACAAGCAATCAATAATGCCAGCAATTCAATTCTGGTTGCAGCATATTCATTTACCAACCCGGATATAGCCTATGCCTTAATCAACAAGAAAAAAGAACACCCATCAATAAATATTAAGATTATTGCGGATAAAGCCAACCTGACTGCAGCAAATACGATGATTCCGGTTCTTTACCAGAATAATATTCCGGTTTATATATCCTCAGCATACAGCATCATGCATAATAAATTTATGGTCATTGATGGTAATTCCGTAGAATTTGGCAGTTACAATTACACAACAGAAGCCTCAGCCGAACAGGCAAATAATGCAGTAATAGTTAGCAACCAGCAACTGGCAATGGCATATACCGATCGCTGGCAGTCAATTCTGGCAAACCAGAAAACCGCGACTTTTGACCTATCTCAATGGCAACCAGCAGCAGCCAGTTATACACCCCCGGGTTATAGTACCCCAGTACAAAGCAGTCGTACAACCAGTCAGAGCGTGATTACCCCGGCAAGTTTAAATCTGGCTGGGGGATTGATTGAAAATGTTCAGGAATTAGCTTTTAGCAATAACGCACTGAATTGCCCACCGGACATTGCAACCATTGGAACATGTCTGCCCAATGACGGTGACCAGCCAATACTTGATTTAATTAATAATGCGAAAAAATCGATAAATATTGCAGCAATGATTATCAGCGATGCCAATATCAGTACCGCGCTGGAGAATGCGGCGGCACGGGGGATCAATGTTCAGATCGTAGTTGATCATGGATATACTCAATATCAGCCAATTCAGGACTTAATTTCCAGCAAAAACATAGTCGTAAGAATAAATTCCAATTATGAAATTCTGCACGATAAATATATGATAGTTGATAGCGAAACCGTAGAAACCGGCAGTTATAATTATAGTGCCAGCGCCTATGCGGACAATGCGGAGAATTATGTTATTTTCTACAATCAACCACAACTGGCACAGCTGTATCTGGCAGATTGGCAGCAATTGTTTAATGAAGGAAGCAATTCCTAGCCGGATAATAGAAAATCACATAGCAATGAAAACATCTGGGAGTAAAAATCACATGAAAAATAATCTTATATCCAGGCAAATTTTTTTATCTTTGATTGGAATTGGCGGTAGCCTGTTTTTATTATCCTGTCAGGGAGGTGGTGCAAATTCGCCGACTAACACGGTAGTTGCTGCAAAAGCATCCTCCACCCAAGCAACTTCAGGGTTGGTTCCGCTGGGAGCAAGCGTTAATTGTACAAATGGAAGTAATAATTGTACAACTTCGTTTGCCATCTGGTCACCCGATACCAGCAATGTCCAGTTATGGGTTGGTGGCAGCAATCCGCAGACTTATAATTTAACCAATAATGAACAATATTTAAGTTCTTATACTTTGTCAACCGTTTATTATATTACCTTAGCCGGTAATTTAAATCTCACCCCTTACCATTTCATTATCAATGGAGTTGCAGTCCATGATCCCTATGCTCGGATGGTAGATTTAAACTGGCAGGAAACTAATTACAGCAATAATGATATCGTTATGGACCTGAATCAAGTTACCCCACCATTTAGTAATTACGTCAATCCGGCAAATCAAACCGCGGCTGAGGTCTATGAATTAAATGTGCGGGATTTTACCATTAGCGGCGACTCCGGAGTGTCTGCCAATTTACGCGGAACCTTTAGCGGATTAACCCAAGGTGGTACTACGCTAAACGGGGTAGCAACCGGTTTTGACCATATAAAAACGCTGGGGGTAAATGAAGTACAAATCATGCCAATGTTTGAATATGGTTCTTGTTCCATTGCCGATTTACAATCTGCGACTGACCCTAATAGTCAAACCAACTGGGGTTATGATCCGTTAAATTATAATGTACCGGAATGGCGTTATTCACAATATAACACCTATCAATACAGCAATGGCGCCTCGTTACCGGATCCGGCTAACTTACAGTATTTACAGCGGATTCAGGAAGTACAGCAGATGGTGGATAACTTTCACCAAAGCGGGATAGGGGTGATTATGGATGTGGTTTACAATCACACCTATGACCAAACTGTATTGGGTAATATAACCAGCAGATATTACACCCCAAACGATTTATCCGGAGTAGGCAACTCTCTGGATGTTTCCAATCCAATGGTCAGCCAGATGGTTCTCGATTCTTTGCGTTACTGGATCAGCCAGTACAATGTTGATGGTTTTCGCTTTGACTTAATGGGGGTCTTCCCCTATGCCAATGTCAAATCTTGGGTTACGACACTAAATCAGGAATTTCCCAATAAACATTTACTGTTCTACGGTGAACCATGGAATGGCGGTCAGAGCGACAACGCTGAAGCCCAGAAAATTCGGCTGGGAACTATTTCGTTAACCGAGAGCACTCCCGGGCTAGCTCAAGCTGGGGTATTTAACCCCGGGTATCGCGATGCCTTACGCGGAGATGGTAATTCTTCCGCCAATGGTGGTTATATCTTCAATCAGCCAAGCAGCACCTATTTTAGTATGCAGCCAATTGAGCAGGGTACTCAAGGTGCAATTCGCTATGTATCAAATGAGGTGATGCCAATCCCGGCATTAACTAACCTTTGGGATCCGATGTTTGCTTATGAGCCTGGCGAAGATGTGAACTATGTTTCCTGTCATGACAATCTGAATATCTGGGATAAGATAAAAGTCTGGGCATATGCCAATCCCTCACGTAATAGTTCTTTGGGTTACCTAAAGCGAATTGATATGTATGCTGCCGGAATCATTTATACTTCGCAGGGAATATCATTTATCCAAAGCGGTGATGAATTTTTGCGTACCAAACCAACGTCAAATCAAAGCAATACCACTTTTGGGGTAGATGATAACGACAGTGGCAGCAGTACATATTATTCAAACAATAGCTATAATCTTCCCGATAGCGTTAATCAGATTATCTGGGATAAGTTAGTTGCCAATCCGGATGTAAATACCTATTATCAGGCAATGATCGCCTTACGGGCTGCCCATCCGGCATTACATATGAACACCTGGAATCAAATTAACCAAAATATTCAGACGACTTCGCCGGCTCTCGGTGTATTAGTCAGCCAAATCCACGGTGCAGCAGTTGGTGATAGTTGGAAACAGATAATCGTTATTTATAACTCAGGACCGGATTATACCGTGTCGTTACCGGCTGGAACATGGCATTTAATTATGAGTGGTGGTAACCCGCCAACCATGTCGGGAACAACTGTAACGGAAAACATAGTTGCCGCCGGTACTGCTGTAACTATTTTGTATCAATAATAACAATATTTATTTGATGAGTGCAATTCATTTGATCGGTGTTTATCATGTAACTGAATTGTACTCATTACACTGACAACCTATTGATAAATTCCAAGAAGCCGGTAGGTGTACTTTTTATTGTGGTACCTTTATGAAATGCAACAAAAAATATTTAGTAGCTTTTGCTTTCGTGGCATGTGTAATTGTTTTACGGATATATTTTCAACAGAATGATACCAATAATACAGACATCCGCGACGGCAATCTGAAAACTCGAAAGGCTGGCATAATCTTTGCAAATACAGGGTTTACCAAGGTATTAAGTGACCATAAGCTTCCACAAAAAGGTGTTGAATCTTTAACGAAGGTTTTTAATAATAGTTTTGGAATAGATCCAAACGTGTTGATTTATCTCGAAAAATCAATACCAGCAGATAATTCCAAGGCTGTTTATGCCGCAATTCGCTATGCCCAAATTCAGGAACAACTGTATAACGCAACTGATGCATCAACCGCAGTAAAAGCAGCAGTATCCCAGAATATCCCATTAACGTGTCTGGTAAATTTTTTAGGGTTAACTCAAGCTAAAGCAATTCAGCAAACTTTAGATAATTTGCGTCAGTCAACTCCAAATGGGATGTCACAAATGAATCAAGTAGAAAGTTATTTAGCATATAAATTAATTGGACCTAATTTAACAGTGAATCAGATGAAAATACTTTGTCAACAAGGAGATTATTGATGAAAAAATATCTATTATCCCTTTTAGGGGGAAGTTTTATTCCGGTAGCGCTGGCAGGTAATATTTATGCATTGCATATTAATGGGATAAATACTACACCAAGTGCAGCGCAGCTTAATTTAATTGCCCTGGAAAATGCCGCCAGTTCGGTTACCAGCTATGATAATTTTGTGTGGAATGATATTTACAACCCGACAAAATCGGATAAGGAATGGACTTTGACTGCAGTTGCTGATGGAGCATGGGAAACTATGATGCAAAAAATAAATACCGGTGCAATCGATCAAAATTTTACCAATTATACCGGTCAGGAGCTACAAATAATGGGATTAAATTATGCTCCGGGGACGACCGCTTATAAAGAATTTCAGGATACTATCCTAGAAGCATACCAAGAGCAATTACTAAACAATACCGGAAATAATATGAGTACCGTAGTTGATAACTTTAACCGTTCTATTGATTATTCAAGTATAAATCAATTATTACTCAATAATGCCGCAATAATTTTATTACCCCATAGTCAAGGGAATGTTTATGCCAATGGATTATACAATTATGTGATGAGCGAAGGGTTCTCTCCCAATAAGATTACTATTTTTGGGTTTGGCTCCCCAATGCCTGAAGAACTGGGAGTCTTAGATAAGTCACCGGATTATTATAACTATACAGGATTTACCTCACAAAATAGTAATTATGTGACATCAAAACATGATGTCGTGATCAACTATTTATCTAGGTTGTTACCAAATGGGGTGCTTCCGGCAAATGCAGACATACCGATTCAGTTAACCATTGATCCATTGGGGCATGATTTATCCGGCATATATCTGAGTAATAGTACTGTTGATAATAAATATTCACATTTTATGGATTACAATTATCAATATTTTCATAATATTTACTAGTGATTTAATTTAACGTCCTATTATCTTTTTAAGATTTTAGCAAATAATGGAAATATAGGGCAAGTAAAATAGTTTAAAAAAAGAATATACAAAATGAATGAAAAAATCAATTATACAGATGAATTTAAATTTAAAATA
>JBPOJK010000109.1:0-14267 GCA_052033675.1 Pseudomonadota bacterium | reverse complement strand
GGCCAACATTAAGCATCGTAAAGCTGCAGCCGATGCCAAAAAGGGGAAAATTACAACGCGGTTAGTTAAAGAGATTACCATTGCTGCTAAAATGGGTGGCGGTGACATTAATTCAAATCCTCGGTTGCGCTTGGCTACCGAAAAAGCACGCGAAAATAATGTACCTAAAGACAACGTCGATCGGGCAATTAAGCGTGGTACCGGCGAGTTGGAGGGGATTGATTACGTTGAATTGCGATTTGAAGGTTATGGCATTGCCGGAGCTGGAATTATTGTTGATTGCTTAACCGATAATAATACTCGTACTGTAGCTGAAGTTCGCCATGCCTTTAATAAATACGGTGGAAATATGGGAACCGATGGTTGTGTATCGTTCCAATTTAAGCATTGTGGGCAATTAATTTTTGCACCGGGAACTGATGAAGATGCGATAATGGAAGCCGCATTGGATTCTGGCGCCGAAGATGTTCTTAGTAATGACGATGGCAGTATTGAAGTTTTAACTACGCCAGCTGAGTTCGTCGATGTGAAAAATGCGCTGGAAGCAAAAGGATTTGTTGCTGAATTAGCTGAAGTTACCATGAAACCTAGTGTAGAAACCGAACTAACTGGAGAAGATGCACAAAAAATGCAGCGACTATTGGACGCGCTCGAAGCTCTTGATGATGTGCAGGATGTTTATACCAACGCCGCAATGGACGAAGAATAAACATAAATTTAAAAGGTAAGCGCATGAGACAGTTAATATCATTAGGTTTTATTTCGGTGATTTTTCTAGGGTTGCTATCCTCATGCGCTTCGACTCAGGACAATATATTTGGCCAGGTGCCAAATGAACAAAATATCCCACTAAGCCAGCAAATGCCGCCGGTTAGTGAAAATCAGTAATTTTATAATAATAAGAAAGTAGAGGCAAGTAATGGCTAAGCAACTAATCAACCTGCAAGATCCGTATCTAAATGGATTACGTAAAGAACAGATCCGGGTGTCAATTTATTTGATTAATGGAATTAAATTATCTGGGATTGTCTCATCATTTGACCAATACGTAGTTGTATTGCGCGATGGCGAAAGTACAGTAAATCAATTGATTTATAAACACGCTATTTCAACGATTGTTCCATCTCGTGGTTTTTCAACCAATCACTTTAATGAAGCGGAAGCTCAATAAAGGTATTAATGAGTTCATTCTTAGATAAATCACCGCAAAATGCAGTGATTGTTGCGATTAACTTTAATCGCAACCCTGATTTCACTGAAGATGTGGAAGAGTCAGTTGCGTTAGCTGAGTCGGCAGGCTTTAACGTGGTTCAAGTTTTAACTGCTAATCGTGATAAGCCGGACTCAACGCTTTTTATCGGTAAAGGCAAAGCTGAAGAAATTAATTCGGTGTGCACGGCACTAAACCCTCAGGTAGTAATTTTTGGGCATAATATCACGCCGGTTCAAGAACGTAATCTGGATAAGCTGTTTCAGCGGCGAATTATTGACCGTACCCAGTTAATTTTGGATATTTTTGCGCAACGAGTTACTACCAATGAAGGAATTTTGCAGGTCGAGCTAGCGCAGCAATCGCATCTGGCAACGCGACTAGTACGCCGATGGACGCATTTGGAGCGTCAGCGGGGGGGGATTGGTTTGCGTAGTGGTTCCGGTGAAAAACAAATTGAATTAGACAAACGTGCGATTTCAGATAAGGTTGCTATACTCAAAAAGCGCTTGGCGGTAATAGTAAAGCAGCGCGAGACGCAACGCAAATCGCGACTACGGAATAATATTGCGACGGTTTCGATTGTAGGCTACACCAATGCCGGCAAATCAACGTTGTTTAATTCCTTGACCAAAGCCAAAGTTTATGCGGAAGACCGCTTGTTTGCTACGTTACAAACAACCTCACGGCACCTGTTTTTATCTGAAAATCATGAAATTGTACTTTCTGATACGGTTGGATTCATCCGTAATCTGCCGCATCAATTGGTGGCAGCTTTTCGTGCGACGCTGGAAGAAACGGTTTATGCCAATTTGCTATTGCATGTTGTCGATGTTGCCAGTACTACCAAAGATCGTCAAATTGAAGATGTAAATGAGGTATTAAGTGAGATTAAGGCTGAAACAATTCCTCAGTTAGTTATCTACAATAAGATTGATTTAGTTGAAAACATTACTCCACGAATTGTTTATGATCAAATGGGAGAGCCACAAGCCGTATATATTTCTGCCGAAAAAATGCAGGGCTTGGATTTATTGCGTCAAGCGATCAAAGAAAAATTAGAATTAATTACTGCCCGTGGTTTAATTGTCCGGCAGGAATTGCATTATGAACCCTGGAAATTAAAATAAACCCGGAGAATAACTACAGATAATGAATAAACAACCGGTTTC
Source organism: Pseudomonadota bacterium (assembly GCA_052033675.1). GTDB lineage: Bacteria > Pseudomonadota > Gammaproteobacteria > Burkholderiales > UBA11063 > Aquella. Next base: position 11,885 of record JBPOJK010000109.1, on the reverse strand, counting down.
ATCTCAGGATAGTTTTGTTGACAAACTAAACCGTTTTCTTGCCCGTTTAATGGGGAAGAAGGCGAATAAACCATTGCCGGAACATTCCCATCATCCGGCTGGAGTGCCCAGCAATTTTAAATTTATAGTGATCATCATTGCGATGCTGGTGGTATTGTGGGGATTAACTGGTATTTATTTTGTCCCGGATGCTAGTTACGGAATCGTGTTAAATAACGGTAAAATTTCCAAAGTTGTTAAAGGAATGGATACTGGTGTAAGTTTGCCGTTTCCGTTCTCGGATGTTATTACATTAGATGCCAGTAGCAACAGTGTTAAATTCGGTAAAGCCGCCGAGAGTGCTGCCTATTTGGTATTAACTGCCGATAATCGTCAACTTGATGTTAGCGGTGAAATTGACTATCATATCCAAAATCCGCAAAAATATTATCTAAATTATTACCAAGAAACTTCCGATTTAGATCAACGTGTCAATAGGTTATCTAAGACCATTATTCAAGATTATTTTTTACATCATGACGCTAATGAAATTTTGCGCAATAGCAATACTATTACTGGTAATGAAATTCGCAAGACTGCTGATGCTATATTAAATGGTTATGGCTTGTCGATTGATAAGTTATCAATAAATTCAACTACAAGAGCGGCGGCTGAGTCTAGCAACGCACGATTAGCAGCTAATGTCACTACTACTCAAACGTCAGTATCGGCTGCCGTGCAGTCACTGACATTGGCCGAACAACTGCTAAATCAGGCTAACTCGTACGCCACAGCAATGCAAACCCAAAATAAACAATGGAGTACTGATTTTAACCAATTGTTGCCACAATATCGCAATAGTCCCCAAATTATTGCCGAACTAATGTATTACAAAATGTTGAGTAACGTTCCGCAAACGCCGGAGAGTTATCCGCTGTTGCAATTGACCTTGCCGCAGCTTCAATCTCTTGGTGATGCGGTTATTACCAATGGAAATTTTAATATGGTGAACGATAAAAATCCACGACTGCTAAATCGTAATGTCAATCGTTCGGTGCTGCGCTCGCGCTGGGGGAGTAATTAAATGAGAAATTTATTGGTACTCATTTTGTTACTAGGCGCGTTCCTCTTGAGTGGTTTTTATACCGTTGATCAGCGTCAAGTAGCAGTTATTTCATCAACTCCAACCAAAATGGAAATTAATGCCCCTGGATTACACTGGAAAGTGCCGTTGATGGGAACCCTGAATTATGTGTATATGAATATGCGTAGTTCATATTTGATGACTTCATCGGTAATTAATCTTGCCAATAATCAAAAGATTGGTGCGCGGATGATTATCAATTGGCAAGTAATCTCGCCACAAGTGTATTTGGGTGTGGTGTTGACCAACGAGAAAGATTTTGATGTGCGTTTTGCGCAAACGGCACTTAGCCAAATCGAGAGTATTGCAGCATTATCGTCATCACCCGCGGAATTTGAAGAGCTAGTTAATGCGCAACTAGTGAATCGTGAACTAAAAAAATTGGGCATAAAATTGATTAATGTTGGAATTATCCAAGTAACTCCTGGAGTTACTGGTGAATCCTCCCTCGTAACTGGAGCTGGTACAATAAATAACAGCGAAAGCGCCATTGAAAGTGCTTTTTATCAGGCCCGGCAGATAAAATTACTAGCCGAATCGCAGCAAGCGCAGTTGATCGGCCAATTAAAATCACGCAATATAAATTTCTTCAATTATTGGTGGCAAATTCAACAGCTCGGCAAAACCGCGCGGAGTAAACAAGATGTTCCGCCGTTGGATAAAATCTATCCAATGTTCAAAGCAGAGTCGAATTAGTTGAAATACATTGAGTATCGGTTTGGATACTAAATTAAAAATTTATAAATAATAAATGGAGTGAGATAGATTATGGAAAAAAAATGTTTAGTCGATGATTTAATCAATCATCATCAAGAAATTTCAACAACCTCATTAAATGAGCTATTTGCGACAGATAGCAAGCGCACCGACAAATTTACCTTACAATATGACGGCTTGTATTTTGATTTTTCTAAAAACAATATCACTGAAAAAACCTTGGATTTATTCATTGAATTTGCCAATAAGCAAGATCTGGCACAAAAAATTACTGATATGTTTAGCGGTAAAAAAATCAATAATACCGAAGATCGCGCGGTTTTGCATACAGCATTGCGCAGTGATAAAACTGAGATCTTGGTTGATGGTCATAATGTTATGCCAGAAATTAACGCAGTTAAACAGCAAATGGCTGGTTTTTGCCAAAGAATTCACAGCGGTGAGCACCGTGGTTATACCAATAAAAAAATCAGTACAATTGTCAATATCGGTATTGGTGGTTCAGATTTAGGACCGGTATTAATTTGTCAGGCATTAAAGCCCTATCGGCAAGCGGGAATGGACATTCATTTTATTTCGAGTGTCGATGGTTACATGTTAAACGATATTTTAGCTGATATTGATCCGGAAACTACTTTATTTATTGTAGCATCTAAAACCTTTACCACTCAGGAAACTATGACCAATGCCCATAGCGCCCGCGCATGGTTTATGGAAAAAACTGCTAATAATCAGGCCGCAATTGCCAAGCATTTTATTGCCTTATCAACTAATACCAAAGCAGTGACTGAATTTGGTATTGCGGCGGAAAACATGTTTGCCTTCTGGGATTTTGTCGGCGGACGCTATAGCTCATGGTCGGCAATCGGACTAAGTATTGCTCTTTATATCGGCTGGGAAAATTTTAGCCAATTTTTAGCCGGCGGCAATGCTATGGATAAGCATTTTACTGAAACTACTGACTTACGTAAGAATCTGCCTTTTATCCTCGGTGCTATTGGTTTATGGTACGTTGATTTCTTTGACTATCGTAGTTTGGTTATTTCGCCCTATAATACCCGCTTGACGCGTTTTCCAGCATATATCCAGCAACTGGAAATGGAAAGTAACGGCAAATCGGTTGATAAAGCCGGCGAGAAATTCTGTTATAACACTTGCCCGGTAGTGTGGGGCGACAGTGGAATTAATGGACAACATGCCTATTATCAATTACTGCATCAAGGTACCCAGATTGTACCGATGGATATTATTGTTGCATTATCCGACAAATTCAGCAATAAAGCCCATAACGATATTTTATGGTCGAATGCGATTGCCCAAGCTGAAGCACTGATGGGTGGCAAAGATTATGCGACGGCTAAAGCTGAATTATTGGCGCAGGGAATCGCGGAAGAGCAAGCGGCTGAAGTGGCTAAGCATAAAGTATTTCCAGGGAATCGCCCCAGTAATATGCTGATTTTGCCCGAAATTAGTCCTTATTATTTAGGAATGCTGATTGCACTTTATGAGCACAAAGTATTTGTTCAGGGCGTTTTATGGGATATCAATACTTTTGATCAAATGGGAGTCGAGTTGGGTAAACAGTTGGCTAAAAAGGTTTTGCAGGATCTTGAAAGTGCGCAAGTATCAGCGCACGATGGTTCAACAACTGCTATAATTCACTACTATTTAAACCACAAAAATCTTTGATACTTACATTTTCTCAGGAGTGCCTATGCGCATTAGTAAGAGTTTAATAATTTTGGCACTGTCATTGTCATCAGTTACGGTTTTTGCTGAAGATCCAGCGGCGGCTGAGAGTGCTCCATTGCCTGTTAATCATGCCTTTCAAGAATTTGATAATCAATTTTATATTGGTTTTGGCACCAGCTATGGTAATTTTAATAATGCCTACGGTCAAAACTCCAATTACGGAACAACTTATGTTGGGCTAGGGGTTGAGCGCTTATTTGATATCGGTTTATGGGCAAGTATTGATGCCACAATGATGACTGGCTATAGTAATTTCAACTCTTCTAATGCAAATGCCGGAACTGGTCCGTTGGGGCAAAATCCGGCGGTTGCCAATTTGGATGCCAAAGTTGGTTATGCATTCAATCCAATTAAAGATAAATTACAGGTAACACCATATATTTTGGTTGGGCGTAATACCAATTTAACTTCTAATTCGTTAAATAATAATACTTCAAACGGCGGTGGTGGAACTGGTAATTTGTCCGCCAATGTCACGCAGGATTATTTTTTAACTGGTGGTATTGGTGGTCGGATTGAGTATCGGATTGACAAATACTTGCTGTTATATTTTGATCAAAATGCTTTATATAATGCCGACATGTCTAGTCCAAATTCAAACTATAATCCGGCATCAAATTATCAACTGACTTCAACTTTAGGTCTAAAATATAATGCGTGGGATCAGTTGCAATTGGGGTTAAATAGTTTTTATACCTACAACCAATTATCCGGTGCGGTGTCTTCACAGCAGCAGTATCAATTATATCAACAAAATCAGGTTGGTATAATGGCTACAGTCGGAATGACTTATTAGAACAGATTAGCTCTCACTCAGGTGGGAGTTTTTTTATACGGATGAAAATAAATGAGTAAAATTAAAGCAGTTTTTATGGATAAAGATGGCTCAACGATTGTTGCCCCCAATGTGTTACCGGAAAATCTTGCCGGCTTGATGGTGAAGTATAGTAATATTCATTGGATTATGGCAACCGGGCGGAGTTTTTGTAATGTTCTTAAAAGCCCGATGGCGAAAATATTACCATTAAAAAGTTTGCACATCGTTGAAGGTGGTGCGCGAATAATGGATTTAAGTGGTGAATGTGCAATCTGTAATCCGCTTACCAATCATGAGTTAGAGCATTTTTTTGAAATTGTTCAGTTGGAGCATTTACATTATTTATTTTATGCCGTTGACGATGTTGGCGGTTTTGTCTATTCAACCGAAATTGAAGCTTGGCAGGATAAATTGGCAATCTTGCGTGCAACTGCCGATTTGGGTGAGTTTCGTGGATGGTTTAACGAAGTCCATCCAGCAAAACTATCAGTGCGTGTTAAACAGGATATTGAACTGCCGGGGTTAAATTGGACGCAAAATGATAATTATGTTGATGTCACTAGCGAAGGTATTCATAAAGGCTCGGCAATTGTTGACATGCTAAAAATTTTAGCTATTTCTCCGTCAGAGGCAGTCTTCGTATTTAATGATTTTAACGACTTACCGGTAATCAAGCATCCGGGATTGAGCGAATTGGTTACGATTAAAGTTGGCGATTTATTGCCGGAAGTAACCGCTAATTATCATGTTGCGACACCATTTGCAGTAGCGGAGGTATTAGAACAGTTGCTTAACTAAGGCTTGCAAAGTTACCCACAGATATAACAGATTGTTATACGCATTAATATACTATTTATCCCCAGTGGCTCGGAATAGGTCGTGGGAAAAACTGTCAGCTGATTGTGGATAACTCAGCGAGTTATTAGTTACTAACAGAAATGTTGGCAGATTTGTTGATAAGCTGGGGGAAAGTTAGTCGGATTGTAATTGTAAATTCCGGTTGCGGTTTAATGCTTATTTTTGACTTTGTTCATCAATTGCCCATTTAATGTGCTCTGCCACTAAAGGTGAGGCTAGCGGCAGACGGTTACGTAGTGCATTAAGGTTATTTTCATTAGTGGCTGCATTCCCAATGGCAACCGCCAAATTACGCTGCCAGCGCTGATAACCAATCCGGTAAATAGCGCTACCGGCCATTCGTTGTTTAAATTCACTTTCACTCCAATTAAATAGCTTAATGAGAGTTTGATTATCCAGCTCGTGGCGGGTGGCAAAATCAGTTTCGCGACTCAAAGCGGCAAATTTATTCCACGGGCATAATAACTGGCAGTCATCGCAACCGTAGATCCGATTGGCAATTGCGCGGCGAAATTCGATGGGAATTATACCGGGATTTTCAATTGTGAGATAGGATATGCAGCGCCTGGCATCAAGCACTTGCGGCGCAATAATTGCCTTTGTTGGGCAAATTTGCAAACATTTGGTGCAACTGCCACAATGCTGCGTGTGTTTAAGCTGATTATCGGCAATTAAGGGTAAATTGGTAAATATTTCGCCCAAAAAAAACATGCTGCCATGATTTTTACTAATCAATAAACTATGTTTTCCTTTCCAGCCAAGATTGGCATTGCTAGCTAATTCTACCTCCATGATTGGAGCAGAATCACTAAATACCCGGTAACGGTGAGCAATGCCAGCAGCTTCTATATAATCATTGATTGCGGCAGCCAATTTTTCAAGTTTTTGTTTTACCACTTTGTGATAATCGCGCCCCAGCGCGTAAGCCGAAATATATCCCTGTTCAGCGTTTTGTAAGCGCTCTAAATGTTGCTGTGGTTTTTGCTGCAGATATGGCAGCGCCACGCTAATAACTGCAACAGTTTGTGGTTGTAATAACTGTGGACTAAATCGCAGGTGCTGATTCTTGACAAGGTAATCCATTTGCCCATAGAAACCTGCTGCTAACCACTCGCGGAACCTAGTCTGACTGCGAGAGTCAATTGTCGTGGTCGCAATTCCAATTTCGACAAAACCAAAATCTTGGGCTTTCTTTTTTATCCATTCGGTGAGTGTGCTATAATAATCGGTCATATTGCTTATTTTATCGAAAAATGAAACATATTTTTAAATTAGAAAATCTGGCGGCAACTGCCAATTTGGCGCAAAAAATTGCACGGATAATTGTACCAAACTTTATTGTCGCACTGAATGGTAATTTGGGGGCAGGTAAAACAACCCTGGCCCGTGAAATTTTACACGCATTAGGGGTGGCTGGAACCATTAAAAGCCCGACTTTTACCTTGGTTGAACCCTATCTAATGGCGAAATATTCAATTTATCATTTTGATTTATACCGCTTTAGCGATCCAGAAGAATGGTTTGACAGCGGATTTGACGAATATTTTACCGCACCGCATCTATGTTTCATTGAATGGGCAGCAAATGCACAAGGATTAATTCCATCACCAGACTGGAATATTAATATTAGCTATAGCGACAATGAACAACGGGAACTAGAAATAACCGCTTTAACAATAACTGGAAAATTATGTCTCGAGAAATTAATAACAGCCGACGCCAATTAATTAAACTGGGGTTATTTTCGGGAATAACCTTACTAATCAGCCAAAAATCCCGTGGCGACGATATTATCGATAAAGTCTCGAATGATAGTAACAATCAAATAATTTCGGTACGGATTTGGCCGTCGGATGTCTATACCCGCTTGACAATTGAAGCCGAGCAGGGTATTAAGGCCAAATTTTTTAATTTACCCAATCCACAGCGGTTTGTAATTGATATTATGAACTCCAATCTCAATGCAGTGTTGAAAAATTTAGGTAACAATCAGTTTACCAATGATCCAATTATCAGCGGCATCAAGGTTGGGCAATTTAATCCTACTACCGTGCGGATTGTAATCTATGCCAAACAGCCCGTGGTTGCGCAGACTCAGACGGTGAATCCGGTAAGTTTGGGAAGTGTCAATTACAAGTATCGTTATGTTTTTGATATGTATCCGGCAAATGGTAGTAAAACTGAAAGCCAACCACAACTAAATGACCAATTGTTGGCATTTCTCCAGCTAAATGCTGATCAGCAGGGAAGTAAAGCTCCGCCCGAATCAACCACGCTTGCCAGTAATAGCTTGGCAACGTCACCACCAACAACTTCACGAACTCAAGATTACCCAGTAATAACCGTTCCGGGTGGTACCACGGTAAAAACCAAGGGTAAATTATTGGTGATGATTGATCCAGGACATGGCGGTGAAGATCCTGGTGCTATTGGTCCACAAGGAACCAAAGAAAAGCATGTGGTTTTGGATATTGGTCATCGGTTACGTGAACTAATTAATAACAGCGATACATTACAAGCGCAGATGACCAGAACTCAAGATATTTTTATTCCGCTGGCAACACGAGTAGCCATTGCACGTAAGGCCAAGGCGGATTTATTTGTTTCGGTACATGCCGATGCCTTTACTTCGCCGGCGGCACGCGGTTCATCGGTGTTTGTTCTGTCGGAAAGCGGAGCCAGTAGCGCCTTTGCCAAATATATGGCAGTTTCGCAAAATAACTCCGATTTGATTGGCGGGATGTCATTTCAAACCAAAGATAGTTCGGTTAATAAAATTTTATTGGATATGACCCAAAGCTACACCATGCGTAAAAGTAGTCGGCTGGGACAAATTATTTTGGCTGAACTAAAAGACATCAATAAATTACATAGCCAGAATATTGAACGCGCTGGCTTTGCGGTACTTAAAGCACCGGATATTCCATCGATTCTAGTGGAGTCAGCATTTGTTTCCAATCCCACAGAGGAAGATCTTTTACGTACCTCTGAATTTCGCCAGAAAGTTGCGGAACAAATTTTTACCGGCTTGCAGACTTATGCACGCCAAAATTATAAACTGGCATAGTGTATATACTCAATGTATTTCAGTCATGGACGCGAAGGTCGGATAAAAAATAATCCAAAGCGTACATGAACGCAATAAAGTACACGAGGAATATATTTTAAAGTATGACAAAATCCAATATTGAAAGATACAGAGTATATGACCAAAATTATTCTATTTAATAAGCCTTACGGGGTAATTTCGCAATTTTCACCCAATCCACCGCATCCAACTTTAAAGGAATATATTGAGATTCCTGAAGTGTATCCTGCCGGACGGCTCGATACCGACAGTGAAGGATTGATGATATTAACCGATGATGGTGTATTGCAAGCCAAGATCAGCGATCCTAAATTCAAAAAATATAAAACTTATTGGGTGCAGGTAGAAGGAATAGCTAATCAAGAACAACTTGAGCAATTGCGTCAGGGGATTGATTTGGGCGACTTTAAAGCGGCAACCGCATTGGTTGAAATCATTGAAGAACCAGCTAAATTATGGACTCGGACTCCACCGGTGCGCTTTCGTAAAACGGTGCCGACATCGTGGCTTCAAATTTCAATTAACGAAGGAAAAAATCGTCAGGTTCGGCGAATGACAGCCAAAGTCGGATTGCCGACTTTACGTCTGGTTCGGTTCGCTATCGGTGGGATTTCATTAGCCGACTTAGCGCCTGGTGAGTGGAAAGAAGTTGCTTATCTGGATTTTATTAAGCAATTTAACCATAAATAATGAATACTAAATTTATTTAGATAAATTAATTACACCAACCACTGCTTTCAACTAAAGATGTTAAAGAAAAATTGTGCTACAAGTATTACAGAGTAACCATGTTTTGCCTGTATAATATTGGCTGATTAACCAAAATAAAAACAAACTATACTAAATAAGAGGAAATTTATGGCAGGAGTCAAAAGCGGCGTCTCTCAAATTGGCTTGACCGCAGCAATGTTTTTAGTCATGAGTAATATGCTGGGTTCAGGGGTGTATATGCTTCCGGCATCACTTGCCGGTATCGGCGGTATTTCAATAATCGGCTGGGGCGTGGCGTTGGTTGGTGTAATTGCATTAGCGCTGGTTTTTGCCAAATTGGCAACATTACTCCCTAATGGTGCTGGACCGTATTCATATGCGCGGGAAGCGTTCGGTGATTTTGTCGGCTATCAAACTAATTTTGTCTATTCACTGGCAAATTGGATTGCTTTGGTTAGTATGCTGACTATTATTGTCGGCTACTTGGGAAATATTTTCCCAATTTTTACCGATCCGGTCATTAGCGTTTCAACCCAGATAATTATTATTTGGTTATTTACTTGGCTAAATATTCGTGGCGCCAAAGTGGTGGGAATTGTTCAATCCAGTGCCTTGGTACTGGCCATGTTTCCGCTGCTGTTTGTAGCATTATTCGGCTGGCACTGGTTTGATATGAAGGTGTTCATGGATGGTTGGAATGTCTCGCACCAGTCGCCATTGACTGCGGTTAATTCTTCATTTAATAATATTATGTGGGCATTTATCGGCGTTGAATCAGCTTGTGTTTCTGCCGCAGTAGTAAAAAATCCCGGACGCAATATTCCGCTGGCAACGATCCTTGGTGTATTAATTGCTGCTGTATTATATATTTGTACCTGCACCGTAATGATGGGAGTGGTTCCCAATAAAGTACTGGCGGCCTCAAGTGCTCCCTTTGCCGAAACTTTAGAAATTATGTTCCATTCTAAGTCTGCCGGAATTATTATGTCGGTTATTGCGATTATTGATTGCTCCGGTGCAATGGCTGGTTGGACATTAGTTACCGGGCATACCGCACGAGCAGCAGCCGAAGGTAAATTATTTCCTGCGGTGTTTGCCAAAACCAATAGTCGTGGAGTGCCTGCAGTTGGTTTGATTATTCTGGCCGTGGTAATGTGCGTAGTGGTTGTGCTGACTGTTTCGCCAACGGCTCAAGAGCAGTTTAATAAAATTATTACCATGTCAGTGATATTATACCTGATTCCGTATATTTATTCGGCATTTGCGGTGATGGTGCTTGGTAGTGATAAAGTTGGGCATAAAACTTACTGGTTATACGTATTTTTAGGCGTGGTCGCGGCAGCATTCTGCATGTGGTCAATTTTAGGTTCAGATAAGCCATTGACCGTCTGGGCGTTTTTGGTGATGATTGCCAGTACCCTATTTTTTGCCTTTAAAAAACCTAAACGGCGGGCAAGAATATAACTCAGGTCTGATTTGTATTGAATTTTATTAATTAATTATTGAATTTTTAGAAGAAATGTTGGAAAAATATGATTGAATTAAGTGTAAAACAGCGGCAATTTTTAAAAGGTTTGGCTCATGATCTTGAGCCGGTAGTTATGATTGGCAATAATGGCTTAACGCCGGCGGTGTTGCGTGAAGTTGAGGTCAATCTTACTGCGCATGAATTGATTAAAATTCGCGTGTTTGGTGATGATCGCGAGCTTAGAAAGTCAATGGTTGAACAATTGTGTGAACAATCTAATGCTGGGTTTGTACAGCATATTGGAAAATTAATCGTACTTTATCGGCCAAGTAAAAAAGCAAAAATAAATTTGCCGAATATTTAAAGGTAGAAAACCATGGCGCAATATCGGGTTGCAGTATTAGGGTGTGGAGCAATTTTTAATCGCCATTTGGCGGCGTTGCGTGCCAACCCTGACACTTATCAGTTTGTTGGCTATTTTGACCCTGACCCAAGGGTTCAAGAAAAATGGGCAGTTGAACTTGCTCAACAAAAGTGTTATCCAAATGAAAATGATGTTTATAATGACGAGAGTGTCAATTTTGTAGCGATTTTGACACCGAGTAATTTACATTATATGCAGGCTACTAAGGCAATTAAGAGTGGTAAAAATGTCTTACTGGAAAAACCAGCTAGTTTTAAACCGCAACAATTGGATGAATTGCAGCAACTAGCACAACAACATGGCGTTACTGTGTCTTGCGTATTGCAGGTGCGCTTAAATCAGTCAATTGCAATTGCCAAAGAAATTTTACAGCAACATTTGCTAGGAACAATTCGTGGTGCCGCATTGGTACAGCGCTGGCAGCGTCCGCTTAGTTATTTTGATGGTTGGCGGGAGACCTATGCTGGTTGCGGTGGTATTTTAAACGAGTTTGGCATTCATTATCTGGACATTATGCAGTATTTATTAGGTGTACCCACTCCAGTAGCCGCGCAGTTTTTTAAAGCTAAATTTGTTAATGCCGAAGTTGCCGATAGCGCTTATGCCTTGCTTGATTACGGAACTTTTGGCGCTACGATGGAAATTTCATTAGCAGCCGAACCACGCAATATCGCCTTATCGCTAACAATTATGGGTAGTGAGGGTTATATTAAACTGGGTGGAAAATCTTTGGATCAAATCGTCGAACACGGATTTTTAACCACTACGACAGAGGATAAATATCAGCAAATTTGTCAACAGATTCTAGGCTACCAAATTACCAACCAAGTTGAAATCGGTGCCTGTCCGCATCATCCGGAACTGTATAAACAGCTGATTTTGAATCCAGAGCGGTTTAATTTAAGTGTTACCAATGACGTAATAAAA